>JACXUW010000219.1 GCA_014763705.1 Micrococcales bacterium
CCGGCGTCGGCGGCGGCTCCCTCAACTACGCCAACACCCTCTACCGCCCGCCGCGCGCCTTCTACGACGACCCGCAGTGGCGCGACCTCGCCGACTGGGAGAGCGAGCTCGCCCCGCACTACGACACGGCGAGCCGGATGCTCGGGGTGGTGACCAACCGCTGCGACGGACCGGTCGAACGGGCGATGCGCGGTGCGGCCGAGGACCTCGGGGTCGCGGACACCTTCCGGCACACCCCGGTCGGCGTGTTCTTCGGGAGGCCGGGGGAGACGGTCGACGACCCGTACTTCGGCGGCGCCGGCCCGCGCCGCACGGGGTGCACCGAGTGCGGCAACTGCATGGTCGGCTGCCGGGTCGGGGCCAAGAACACGCTGGTCAAGAACTACCTCGCGCTCGCCGAGGGCCTCGGGGTCGACATCCGACCGATGCGCACCGTCGTGCGCCTCGGCGAGGTGCCCGGCACCGACCCGCAGGACGCCGGTGCCGAGCCCACCTACCGCGTGCTGCACGAACGCACCGGCCCGGTCGGTGGGCGCGACCGCCAGGTCGTGACGGCCCGGCACGTCGTCGTGGCCGCCGGCGCGTGGGGCACGCAGACGCTCCTGCACGCCATGCGCGACGAGGGTGAGCTGCCCTCTCTCTCAGCCCGCCTCGGCCACCTCACCCGGACCAACTCGGAGTCCCTCGTCGGGGCGATGACCGAGCACGCCCCGCGCGACGTCGACCTCACCCGCGGCGTCGCCATCACCACCTCCTTCCACGTCGACGCCGACACGCACGTCGAGAACTGCCGCTACGGCGTCGGGTCGAACGCGATGGGTCTGCTCGCGACGCTCGCCGTGCCCGGGGGCACCGGACGCCCGCGGTGGGCGGAGTTCCTCCGGATGGTCGCCCGCGACCCCCGGCCGTTGCTGCGGATGCTCCCGACGACCCGGCGCTGGAGCGAGCGCATCGTCGTCGGGCTCGTCATGCAGAGCCGCGACAACTCGCTGCGGGTCTCCGGGCGGCGGCGGTTCGGCCGCCCGGGCCTCACCTCGACCCAGGGCCACGGCGAGCCGAACCCCACGTTCATCCCGCAAGCCCAGGCTGCGATGGCCGCGCTCGCCGACCGGATCGCTTCCGCGACAGGGGAGTACACGGTCGCCGGTGGTTCGTGGCCCGAGGTGCTCGACGTGCCGATGACCGCCCACTTCCTCGGCGGGGCCCCGATCGGCGGCTCGCCGGAGACCGGCGTGCTCGACCGCTACCAGCGGGTGTGGGGCCACCCCGGCATCTCGGTGCTCGACGGCTCGGCGGTCTCGGCCAACCTCGGCGTCAACCCCTCGCTCACCATCACGGCCCAGGCGGAGCGGGCGATGGCTCACTGGCCCGTGGCCGGTGAGCCCGACCGCCGGCCGACCCAGGCGGACCTGCTGTCCGGCGACCCGGCGACGGGCCTGCCCGAGCGCGCGCAGCAGCCGGCCTCCGCACGGGCCTGACCGCGGGGCGGGCGGCCGGCGAAGTTCGGTCTGTTCAAGCAGTGGGCTGCGGGTCTAGATTTCGCTCGGGCCACGTGCCGGGGGCGCGGCCGGACCGAAGGAGAGCGCATGTTCCGTACCCGTCGCACCCTGTTCGCCCTGCTCGGCAGCGTCACCCTCGTGGGTGCCCTCGCCGGGACCGCCTCCGCGAGTCCGGGTGACCCGGGGCGCTTCACCGCCACGGCCCTGACCCCGACCTCGACCACGAGCGGGGACAAGTCCCCGAGCGGGTCCCTGGCCCAGAGCGACCCGGCGCTCCTCAAGCGCACGGACTCCACGGTCGTCCCGGTGATGGTCAAGCTCGACTACGACGCCGCGGCCTCGTACCGCGGCGGTGTCCCCGGCCTCGCGGCGACCAGCCCGGAGGTCACCGGCCGGCCGCTGCGCTCGAGCGACCCGAACGTCTCGAAGTACCTCGCCCACGCGGCGCGTGAGTCCTCCGCGGCAGCCGCGCAGATCCGCGCCAGGCTGCCGAAGGCGAAGGTCACCGGCACCTACACGACGGTCTACGGCGGACTCTCGGTCTCGCTGCCCGCGAACCAGGCCAAGACGCTGCTCTCGCTCCCCGGCGTCGCCGCCGTCCAGTCGGACACCCTCAACCACCCGACGGCCGCCGGCTCGTACGTCTCCGCGACCGGCGCCACCATCCCCGGCGACACCGCGAAGTTCGTCGGGGCCACCAAGGTGTGGCCCAGCCTCGGTGGCCAGAAGCTCGCCGGAAAGGGCGTCGTGCTCGGCGTCCTCGACACCGGCATCTGGCCGGAGCACCCGATGCTGGCCGACGGCGGGTACCTGCCGAAGCCCGGCCCGGCCGGCAAGACGTGGGGCTGCCAGTTCGGCGACGGGTCGGATCCCGCTTTCGGAGCGCCCTTCTCGTGCAACAACAAGCTGATCGGCGCCTACGCGTTCACCGACACCAACCTCGCCGTGAACGGCACCGTGCCCGGTGAGTTCTGCGACACCGCACTCATCTCCGCCGCGCACCCGTACGGCACCTGCTCGGCCCGCGACGCCGACGGGCACGGCACGCACACGTCGACGACGGCGGCCGGCAACCCGGTCCCGAGCACCCCGCTGCTCGGAGTCGACCGCGGCCCGATCAGCGGCATCGCGCCCGGAGCGTCGGTCATCATGTACCGCGTCTGCCTCACCAACGGCTGCTACAGCTCGGACTCGGTGCGGGCGGTCAACCAGGCGATCGCCGACGGCGTCAACGCGATGAACTTCTCGATCGGCGGCGGCGCCAACGCGTACTCCGACCCGGTCGAGCTCGCCTTCCTCGACGCCTACGCGGCCGGGGTCAGCGTCTCGGCCTCGGCCGGGAACGACGGCCCGGGCGCGGCGACCGCCGACCACGGCGGCCCCTGGGTCACGACGGTCGGTGCCTCCACCGCCGACCGCGCCTTCCAGTCGACGCTCACCCTGACCTCCTCCGACGGCGCGTCCTTCAGCAAGGCCGGCGCGACGATCACCGGTGGGGTCACGGACGTGCCGGTCGTGCTCGCGGCCGACGTGCCCGGCTACACCGGCGGCGCGCTCTGCCTCCAGCCGTTCGCTGCGGGGTCGGTCGCCGGGAAGGTCGTCATCTGCGAGCGCGGGACGAACGGCCGGGTCGAGAAGGGCTACAACGCCTCGCTCGGCGGTGCCGCCGGGATGGTCCTCTACAACCCGACGACCTCCGACACCGAGACCGACAACCACTTCCTGCCGGCCATCCACCTCGAGGGGCCGAACACCGAGATGCTCGCCTTCCTCGCCGCGCACCCGGGCGTCACGGCGACGTGGGCCCGCGGAGAGGTCG
The DNA here is from genome assembly GCA_014763705.1 of Micrococcales bacterium. Taxonomy (GTDB): domain Bacteria; phylum Actinomycetota; class Actinomycetes; order Actinomycetales; family Dermatophilaceae; genus Phycicoccus. Next base: position 3,319 of record JACXUW010000219.1, read on the forward strand.
TCGCGGCCCAGGGCGACGTCATGGCCGGGTTCAGCTCGCGCGGACCGGTCGGCACCGACTTCCTCAAGCCCGACATCACCGCCCCCGGCGTGCAGGTTCTCGCCGGGGCCTCGCCGCAGCACATCGACATCGCCTCCGGGCCGAACGGTGAGCTGTACCAGGCCATCGCGGGCACCTCGATGGCCAGCCCGCACAGCGCCGGCATCTCGATGCTCGTCAAGGCGGCGCACCCGAGCTGGACGCCGGGGCAGATCAAGTCGGCCCTGATGACCTCGTCCGTCCAGGACGTCGTCAACGCCGACGGCTCGGCGGCCGGTCCGTTCGACCGCGGCGCCGGCTCGGTCCGGGCCGACCGCGCGGTGGCCACGCCGGTGACGCTCGACGTCAGCGCGGCGGACTACTACGCCGGTGCGGGCGACCCGCTCGACCGGGTCGACCTCAACGTGCCGAGCATCGACGCCGACCCGCTGCCTGGTGCTCTGACGACGACCCGTACCGTGAAGAACGTCTCCGGGCGCACGCAGGAGTTCCGGGCCAGCGCGACGGCCGACGCCGGACTCGCGGTCACCGTGTCGCCGAGGGAGTTCTCGCTGCGGCCGAACGCGACCCGGAAGATCACCGTCACCCTCGACGGCACGGACCTCGCCGACGGGGCCCGGGCCTTCGCCCAGGTGACCCTCCGGGCCAAGGGGAAGGGCGGCGGCACGTCGGTCCTGCCGGTGGCCGTCCACCGCACCCCGGCGAAGATCGCGCTCAGCCAGTCGTGCTCGGGCAACCCGGTCGTCCCACGCGAGGTCTCGACCTGCACGGTCAGCGTGCAGAACCTGGCCAACGTCGCGACCGGGGCACGGGTCGACGTCACCATCCCGAAGGGCCTCGACCTCGGCGTCGTGACGGCGCCGGGTCGCAAGACCCGCAGCGGCCCGTCGTGGTCGGGCACGCTCACCCCGGCCCTGCCGCCGACGGTGGACGCGGTCGCCCCGGGCACCGGTCCGGCCGGCGGGTACCTCCCGCTCAGCGCCTTCGGCATCGCCCCGGTCGCCGGTGTCGGTGACGAGACGATGACCAACTTCAACGTCCCGGCGTTCTCCTTCGGCGGGGAGACCTACTCCTCGATCGGGGTCGACTCCAACGGCTACGTCGTCGTCGGTGGCGGGTCGTCCGCGGACAACGAGTGCTGCAACGTCACGCCGTTCCCGAACGCGAGCCGGCCGAACAACGTCATCGCGCCGTTCTGGACCGACCTCGACCCGGGCTCGGGTGGCGCCGTCCGCGTCGGCTCCCTGACCGACGGGGTCGACAGCTGGCTGGTCGTCGACTACGAGGCCGTCGTCGCCTACGGGTCGAGCGTGGCGAACAGCTTCGAGGTGTGGATCCAGCTCGGGGCCACCGAGGGCCAGTGGATGTCCTACGGCGCCCTCGGGGGTGCCAACGGGCAGCCGCTCGTCACGGGTGTCGAGAACCGCGACGGCACGAGCGGTGTCAACGCCACCGCGGCCGCGAACTCCGAGCTCGCGGTGACGATGGGCCGACCGACGCCGGGTGGCGAGGTGACCTTCCGCTACCAGGTCTCGGGCAAGAAGGTCGGGAGCTACCCGCTCGTCGCGACGGCGAACGCCGACGTGGTCAAGGGCAGCACGACGGTCAAGACCGTCCTGACGATCGCGAGATAGCGACCCTGGACCGACTGGGGCCGGCTCCACGGTGGAGCCGGCCCCGGTCGGCGCGTGCCCCGGGGGTGCGTGCTCCGAGGGACGCGTGCCCGGTGTCGGTGCCCGGTGGGAGGCTGCGCGGATGGACGGCTCGGCGGCGGGTGAGTGGCGCTTCACCGCACCGCTGTGGCGCTGGCGCGGGGGCTCGTGGCACTTCGTCACCGTCCCGCAGGATGTCAGCGACGAGGTCGACGCCACGGTCGGCGACGCCACCGGCGGGTTCGGGTCGGTCCGCGTGGAGGTGACGGTCGGCGCGTCCACCTGGCGCACCAGCCTGTTCCCGTCCACCGAGGAGGCTGCCTACGTGCTGCCGATCAAGAGGGCCGTGCGGGTGGCCGAGCGGCTCGCCGAGGGCGGTGCGGCCGACCTGAGCATCCGGCTGGTCACCGGGTGAGGGCGGCCCGCACGAGGTCGGGGTCCGGGTTGGTGTGGGGGACGCCGTTGAGCACGACCGTCGGGACGGTCTCGTTGCCGTCGTTGACGCCCCGGACGAACGCGGCCGCATCGGGGTCGCGCCAGATGTCGACCCACGCGGCCTCCCGGCCGGCCGGCCCCAGGGAGCGCCGGAGCCGCTCGCAGAAGGCGCAGCCGGGTCGCCAGTACACGACGACCGGGGCCGCGGCCGCGACGACGTGCGCGTGCGTGGCCGGGGCCGGGCTGCCGCGCCACGGGGACATCCACCACGCGACGGTCCCGAGCCCCAGGACGGTGAGCACCGCGGCCCACCAGCTCCCCGTGGCCGCG
>JACXUW010000220.1 GCA_014763705.1 Micrococcales bacterium
TGCCCCGCCGCCGACGCCGCGGCGGCCACCTGCTCGAACACCTCGGCCCAGCGGTCGGCGATGCCGAAGACGATGGCGTACGGGAGGAACCGGCTGAAGAGGTCCTGGGCCTCCTCCCACCGGATCTGGATGGCCTCGGCGGTCGCGAGGTAGCGCTCGAACCCCTTCGCCTGCGCGAGGACCGCCGACCCCTCGGCCGTGCGGGCCGCCATCCGCTTGCCCAGCGACCGGGTGACGAGACCGCCGACGACGAGACCGCCCGCGAGCACCCAGACCGGGTTGACGGGGAGGCCGGAGTCGGCGAAGAGACCCGAGGCGGACCCCGCGAGGAAGAAGCCGGCGAGCACCCCCAGCCCGACGAGGACGATGCCGAGGCTCATCCACCCCGAGCGCTGCGCCTCCGGGCTGCGCCGGAACCAGCCGCGCTCGACGACCTCCTCGTACATGAGCCGCTGGACGGAGTCGAGGGTCGGCTTGAAGTGGTTCTTCAGGGACGAGAGGGTCACCGTGTCCCCGGCCGCGAAGAGGGCGTCGTAGAGCAGCTGCTCGTAGGGGGTCAGGCCGCTGGCACCCGCGGCGGGGGTGGTGCGGGTCAGCACCCAGTCGTCGCGGCGGAACCGTCCCGAGTCGTCGCGGCTGATCCGCAGGTAGCCGCGGACGGCGAGGTCGACGATGGTCGCGGTGACGTCGACGAGCCCGGCCTCCTCGTCGAGGACGGTGCCGACGAGTCCGGGCTGGACGCCGTCGGGCGGGGTGAAGCGCACGGCGACGGTGGGGGCCGGGCCGCCGTACACGACCGGCTGCTCGGTGCCGAGCCCGGGCGAGAGCCCAGGGGTCAGCCCCGCGTACTGCTCGTCCCGACCGCGCGTCCACACGAGCAGCCCCATGAGCGAGGCGGCGGTCAGGGGGACGAGCAGGCCGCCGCCGATCGCGATGAGCCCGAGCGCCCGCGCGGTGGCGGGGCTGACCGACGAGCCCTCGGAGCTGCCGACGTCGCCGGTGCGCAGGTCGGGGGTCAGGTCGCCGAACGCGTCGCGGGGGAAGGAGGCGACGACCGAGGCCCCTTCCTGCGCGGCGAGGTCGGGGACGGTGTAGGTGGCGGTCGGCCCGGGCGTCGCCGGGCAGCTGCGCGTGGAACCGTACGGACCGGAGAAGCAGGCGGCCCGGGCGACGGCCGCGGGCCCGCTGACGCTCGCGCGCACGTCGTGCTGCGGGAAGGAGCTGGCCGTCGTCACGACGTCGTAGTAGACCTCGGCCGTGCCGTCGCCGATGTCGTTGACCAGGTGGGCGAGCCGGTAGCGCACGACGTAGTGCGCCGTCCCACGCACCGTCTCCGAGGGACTGCCGATGCGGATCCGCCGGTCGGCCCCGTAGTCCTCGACGGTGATGTCGGTGGGCGCGCCGCTGGGCGAGGTGACCTCGATGCCGGACAGCTCGTAGTACCGGTACTGCGTCTCGCTGTCGCGGTAGCCCGCCCGCACCCGCACGAGCCGGTAGATGCCGTGCCGGTCCTCCCCCTCCGGGAAGCGCCACACGACGTCCTCGGTGACGACGACGCTGCCGTCCGGCTGCGCCTCGATGCTCGTGTGGAGCGAGTCGGCCTGTTCGGCGGCGGCCAGCCCGCTCGGCGCGCGTCCGCCCCAGGCCCCGACCCGGGGACCCTCGGTCACGGGCACCGGCGCGGTGGCGACGGCCGGTCCCGCGGTGAGGACCGCGAGGACGAGGCCGAGCACGGCCCCGGCGGCGCGGCGCCGCCCGCGGGTCGGCGCCACCCTCAGTCCTCGCCCCGGCGGCGTGCGGCGATGGCGCGGTCGGCCTCGCGGCGGTCCTGGCGCTCGCGCAGGGCGTGCCGCTTGTCGTAGGCCTTCTTGCCCTTGACGACGGCGATCTCGACCTTGGCCCGGCCGTCCTTGAAGTAGAGGCGCAGCGGGACGACCGTGTGGCCGGTCTCACGGATGGCCTGGGCGATCTTGTCCAGCTCGCGCCGGTGGAGGAGCAGCTTGCGGCGGCGGCGCGGGGTGTGGTTGGTCCACGTGCCGCTGACGTACTCGGGGATGTGGACGCCCTCGAGCCACAGCTCGTCGTCGCGGTCGAAGCCCGCCCAGCCGTCGACGAGGGAGGCCCGGCCCATCCGCAACGCCTTGACCTCGGTGCCCATGAGCACGAGGCCCGCCTCGTAGGTGTCCTCGACGATGTAGTCGTGGCGGGCCTTGCGGTTGCTCGCGACGAGCTTCTCCCCCGGGGTCCTCCCGTTGTCCTTGGCCACGGTCAGGAGGCTACCGGTCGACCCGGCCGACGCTCACGGCGATTCCCCCGACGACACCGGGTCGGCGGTTCAGGACAGGGTGTTGAGCCAGTGCCGCGGGTCGTCGAAGGAGCCGTTGCGCAGCGTCTCGAAGTGCAGGTGGCACCCGGTGGAGTCGCCGGTCGTCCCGCTGTAGGCGATGAGCTGGCCACGGCTGACGTGGCCGCCGCCGACGACGATCCGGGAGAGGTGGTTGTAGGTCGACGCGAGGCCGCCGCCGCTGATCCAGCCGTGGTCGATGACGATCCGGTTGCCGTAGCTGGTCGCCCAGCCGGCGCTGATGATGTCGCCCGCGGCGGCCGCGTAGACCGGCGTGCCGCAGCTGACCGCGTAGTCCCGCCCGGAGTGCAGGCGCCACACGTGGTAGATGGGGTGGAAGCGCATCCCGTACTCGGAGCTGACCCACCCGGTGCGGACCGGCCGGGACAGCACGCCCGAGGCGTTGCTCGAGCCACCACCGGAGGAGGACCCGCCGCCGGAGGAGGTCCCGCCGCCCGAGGAGTGGTGCTTCTTCGCCTCGGCGGCGGCCCTGGCGGCGGCCGCCCGGCGGGCGGCGGCGGCCCTGGCGGCGAGGATCCGCTGCAGGCGCGCCTGCTCCGCCTTGGCCAGGGCGAGCTGGCGCTTGTCCTCTGCGACCTGGTCGGCGAAGCCCTGGGCTTGTGTGCGCTGCGTCGCCACGAGGGCCTGGAGGTCGGCCTGCGCCTTCTCGGCGGCCCCGCGCGCCGCCTGGGCGCGCGCGAGCGCGGCGGCGGCGGCCTTCTGCTTGCGGTCGGAGTCGGCGCGCAGGGCCGAGACGTGGTCCTCGAGCGCGGTGAGGCCGGCGCGCTCGGTCGTGAGCCGCTCCATCGTCGCGTTCTGCACGTCGAGGACGGTGTCGACCATGGCGAGCCGGTCGGCGAACTCCTGCGGCTGGGTGCTGGAGAGGGCGACGTCGAGCTGGCCGAACCCCTGCTGCTGGTAGACCTGTGCCGCGAACTGGGCCAGCCGCTTGCGGCCGGCGGCGACGGCGGCGGTCGACTTCTCGAGGTCGGCCTGCGCCTTGGCCTCGTTGGCCTTCGCGACCTCGAGCTCCTGGGTCGCCGCGGCCTCGGCGACGTCGGCGGCGTCGGCCGCGGAGCGGGCCTTCTCGAGCACGGCCTGGGCGCCGGGCAGCTTGTCCTCGGTCGAGTGCAGCCGGTCGTACGCCGTCTTCAGGGCGGTGCTCGTGTCGTCGAGGTGCTCCTTGAGCCGGTCGACCCGGGCGTCGGCCCGCTTCTTCTGGGCTCCGGGGTCCTGGGCCGCCGGCGCCGTGGGGGCGGCGGAGAGGACGAGCGCGGTGGAGCAGGCCATCGCCGAGACGACCCCGAGGAGCCGTCGGGGGGCAGCACTGCGCGCGCGGTCGACTCGTCCCATGATCACCATTGGTAACACGATTCACACCGGTGTGCCCAGTCGACGAGCCGAGAATCGGCCGACCGGAGGATCCCGGGGCCTCAGCAGTCTCCCAGCGAGCAGGCCGCAGCGGACCCGGTCCGGCACCGGGTCCGGCCGAACGGACGACTCAGACGCGCAGGTACCGGCGCAGGGTGACGAGGCTCGTCCCCACGGCGATGAGCAGCACCCCGCCGATCATCCACGGAGCGAGCAACCACACGTCGGAGACGCCGATGAACGCCTGGGACAGCGCGATCTGGCTCGCCCCTTCCGTGAACACGTACTTCGTGAGGACGACGAGCAGCCCGACGGCCAGGCCGGCCCCGAGGACCGAGACGATGCCCATCTCCGCGATGAACGGCATCCGGATGGTCCAGTTCGAGGCACCGACCAGCCGCATGATCCCGATCTCGCGGCGCCGGATGAACGCCGCCTGGCGGATCGTCGTCGCCATGAGCAGCGCCGCGCACGACGCCATGAGGGCGGCGAGCAGGACGGCGAGGACGGTGATCGCGGTGATGATCGTGAAGAACTTGCTGAGGACCTTCTCCTGGTCCTGGACCGTCGCGACGCCCGGCGCGTTCTGGAACTGCGTCGTGACGACCGCGAACTTGCTCGGGTCCTTCAGCTGCACGCGCAGGCTCTCGGGGATGTCGCCGACCTGGACGTTGCCGGCGATCGGGCTGTTGCGGAACTGCTCCTTGAACCGGTCGAAGGCCTGCTGCTCGGACTCGTAGAAGACCTGCTTGACCTCGGGCAGCGCCTCGAGCTGGTCCTGGAGGGCGGTGCGCTGGGCGTCGGTGACCGCCTTGCCCTCGCAGTTCGGGGCGAGCGCGTTGGCGTTGCACAGGTAGATCGAGACCTGGATCCGGTCGTACCAGTAGCCCTTCATCGTGTCCGCCTGCCGCTGGGCGAGCAGGCCGAGTCCGAGGAGGAACATCGCGACCATCGTCACGAGGACGACCGAGACGGCCATCGAGACGTTCCGGCGCAGGCCGGACCCGACCTCGCTGGCGAGGAAGCGCATCTGCATCTCAGGCCTCCTCGTCCGTCGCCGTGTGGTGGTACGAGGCGTCCTGCTCGTCGCGGACGACGTGGCCGTCGTCGAGCTGGACCACCCGCCGGCGCATCTCGTTGACGATGTCGTGGTCGTGCGTGGCCATGACGATCGTCGTCCCGGTGCGGTTGATCCGGTCGAGGAGGCGCACGATCTCGAGGCTGATCTTCTGGTCGAGGTTCCCGGTGGGCTCGTCGCACAGGAGGATCTGCGGCCGGTTGACGACGGCCCGGGCGATGGCGACGCGCTGCTGCTCGCCGCCGGAGAGCTGGTGCGGGAAGCGCTTCTCCTTGCCGGCGAGCCCCACCATCTCGAGGGTCTCGGGGACGAGCTGGCGGATGGCGTGGCGCGGCTTGCCGATGACCTGGAGGGCGTAGGCGACGTTCTCGTGCACGGTCTTGTTCGGGAGCAGCCGGAAGTCCTGGAAGACCGCACCCATCTCGCGGCGCAGCCGGGGCACCTGGCGCATCGGCATCTTGCGCAGGTCGTGGCCGGCGACGAGGACGACACCCTCGGTCGCCGCCTCCTCGCGGAGCGCGAGGCGCAGCATCGTCGACTTGCCGGAACCCGACGGGCCGACGACGAAGACGAACTCGCCGCGGTCGATGTCGACGCTCACGGAGTCGAGGGCCGCCCGGGTCGAGCGGGGGTAGACCTTCGTGACGTTCTCGAAGCGGATCATGCGGTGGGGACGGCCTCACGGCTCGGGGTCAGGGACCGCGGGCGCACCGCGGCAGCATCGAGGATAGGTCGGCTGCCTGCGGATGCCGGTGAGCCCCGTCGGCTCGGCGGGTCACGGGCCGCGGCGCCGCCACCGGGCGGCCCGCCGGGCGGCCCCCGGGGGACCGTTCGGCTGCGAATCCTCGCAGACCCCGTGACCTGCGGCTCGTCAGCCGTTACAGTCCTCGCACCCGGCCCCGTCAGGGGCCCGGCAGGGGTCCGCGCGATGGGCGCACGGAGCATGCCCCCGTCACGTGAGAGAAGG
>JACXUW010000683.1 GCA_014763705.1 Micrococcales bacterium
GCTGCTGGTGTTCGCCGGGCGGCCGGCGCGCGAGAAGAACATCGATGTGCTGATCCGGGCGGTGCAGAAGCTGGGCGCACCCTACCATCTGGTGCTGGTGGGCGCGGGCATGGGGACCTCCAGGGTGGCCGGGTCCGGCCCGGGCGGACCGGACACTGGGAGGAGCGTCCCGCGCCCCCGCCGATACGTCCATGGCCCGGTCGGGGGAGCATCGGTACCCTCGGCCCGTGACCGGCTCGACGGGGGCCACGACCGACGGACGCGCCGCCCCCACCGGCGGGCGGGCGGTCCGTGCCGTCCCGGCACTGCTCCGTCCGCTGACCACCACCCTCCGGTGGGGCCCCCTCGTCGCGCTCGCCGCCGGATGGGCGCTGTGGTGCGCGCGGGCCGCGGCGACGCCGAGCGGGGTCTCGTGGCACTGGTTCGCGGAGGGCTCGCGGCAGCTGCTCGCCGAGGGCACGAGCGTGTACGCGCAGCACCCGGACCTCCAGGTCGGCCCGCTCACCCTGCTCGTCGTCGCCGGGGCGCGGGCGGTCGCGGGCGCGCACGCGCTCGGGCTGCTCCAGGTCCTCTCGACGGTGTGCCTCGCGGTCGTGGGATGGGCGCTGCTGCGGCTGCTCGGGGCGGCGCCGTCCGCCCCGCGCGTCGCCGGCGCCCTCGCCGGATGGCTGGTGCTGGCGCCGGCGTGGGCGGTGCTCGCCGTCCGCTGGGTGCACCCGGACGACGTCCTCGCGCTCACCCTCCTCGCCGTGCTCGTCGCCGCCGTCGCCCGGCCGGGTCGGTGGTCGGCGGAAGTGGCGGCGCTCGCCGTCGTTCTCGCCGTCGCGGCCAAGCCGTGGGCCGTCGTCGGGGTGCCGCTCCTGCTCGCGCTGCCGCGCGCACGGTGGCGGGCCGTGGGGCTCGCCGTCGTCGGGGTCGCGGCGGTGTGGCTGCCGTTCCTGCTCGCCGCCCGCGGGACGACCGGCGCCCTCGCCCCTCCGGTCCGGGTGTCCGACACCTCGGTCCTGTGGTGGCTGGGGCTGCACGACGGCGGAGTGGTCCCCGCCTGGGTGCGCCCGGTCCAGCTCGTCGGGGCCCCGGCGCTCGCTCTCCTCGCGGTGCTGCGCGGCCGGTGGCTGCGGGTCAGGGCCA
>JACXUW010000221.1 GCA_014763705.1 Micrococcales bacterium
CCCGGAGCGCCCGGCCGGCTGACGTGTCCGCCCGGCCGACGGTCTCAGGCCGTCGGGGCGGTCAGCGCCAGCGACGCCGCGACGAAGTGCGAGGCGAACGCGAGCACGGTCAGCGCGTGGAACACCTCGTGGAAGCCGAACCAGCGCGGGGAGATGTTGGGGCGCTTGAGGCCGTAGACGAGCGCCCCGAGGCTGTAGAGCACGCCGCCGGTGACGACCCACGCCATGACGCCGCCACCGACGTGCTCGACGAGCGGGCCGAAGTAGAAGACGGCGACCCAGCCGAGCATCACGTAGACGGGGACGTAGAGCCACCGCGGGGCGCCGGCCCAGAAGACCCGGAAGCAGACCCCGAGGACCGCTCCGCTCCAGACGATGAGCAGGAGCGTGCGGGCCTGGTCGGTCGGCAGGAGCAGCGCGAACGGCGTGTAGCTGCCGGCGATGATGAGGAAGATGTTCGAGTGGTCGAGGCGGCGCAGGACGCCACCGACCCGGGGTGACCACGTGCCGCGGTGGTAGACCGCCGAGGTGCCGAAGAGCAGGACGGCGGTGCCGGCGAACACGGCCGCGGAGACCTTGCCCTCGGTCGTCGTCGCGAGGACGACGAGCAGGACGCCCGCGACGAGGGCGACGGGCGTCATCGCGGCGTGCAGCCAGCCGCGCAGCGTGGGCTTGACGTGGGCGAGCGCGGCGTCCACGCGCTGCTCGAGGGCCTCGAGGCGCCGTGGTTCGGGGCTCGGGTCGGGCTGGGTCGACGTCATGACGCGAGCGTAACCTACGCGAGCGTAGGTTACGACGTCGTCGGGATGTCCGCACCGGACCGGCACACGCTCGGCACGAGTCGTCCATCCTCCGGGAGTAGCGTGGCCCCGAAGGCCGCGCAGCACCCGGCGGCCCTCTCGGGACGTGGGAGGACGTGGAGGATGCGCCGGCTCAGCGACGTGCTGTACGCCGCGTACGCCAAGCGGCTGACCCGCCAGCTCGGCTCCGCCCCCATCCCGCGTCACGTCGGGGTGCTCGTCGACGGCAACCGCCGCTGGGCCAAGCTGCGCGGCGCCGGCACCGAGGAGGGGCACCGCGCCGGCGCGGACAACATCCTCAACCTGCTCGCCTGGTGCGAGGAGGTGGGTGTCGAGCTCGTCACGCTGTGGCTGCTCTCGACCGACAACCTCAACCGTCCCGAGCGCGAGCTGAGCCCGCTGCTCGGCATCATCGAGGACTCCGTCGACTCCATCGCCGCCACGCTGCGGTACCGGGTCAACCCGGTCGGCGCCCTCGACCTGCTGCCCGCCGCCACCGCCGAGCGGCTCAAGGCCGCGGCCGAGCGCACCCGTGACGTCGACGGGATGCTCGTCAACGTGGCCGTCGGGTACGGCGGCCGGCGCGAGATCGCGGATGCCGTGCGCAGCCTGCTCCACGAGCACGCCACCCGGGGCACGAGCATCGAGGAGCTCGCCGAGGTCATCGACGTCGAGCACATCGCCGAACACCTCTACACCAAGGGCCAGCCCGACCCGGACCTCGTGATCCGCACCTCGGGAGAGCAGCGCCTCTCCGGCTTCCTGCTCTGGCAGAGCGCGCACAGCGAGTTCTACTTCTGCGAGGCGTTCTGGCCCGACTTCCGCAAGGTCGACTTCCTCCGGGCGCTGCGCGCGTACGGCGAACGGCACCGCCGCTACGGCGCCTGACCGCAGCCGGTCCGCAGCCGGTCCCGGCCGCTCCCGGGTCGGGTCCCGGGTCGGGTGAACGGCCGATGGACGACCGTGACGAACGGGTGACTTTTCGTCCCAGGCGCATCACTGGTCACACCAGTCACGAGACCGACGACACGCCGGTCCCCACCTCCCGACTCCCACGCTCGGGGCAGTCGTAGCGTCGAGGACACGCACCTCCCCTCGACCACCCAGGAGCGGCACATGGCCACGAGCACGCAGACCGCAGGCACCACGCGACGGGGGACGGAGCCGCGCCGGACCTTCGTGCTCGACACCTCGGTGCTCCTGAGCGACCCGAGGGCCATCCTGCGCTTCGCCGAGCACGAGGTGGTCCTGCCGGTCGTCGTCGTCACCGAGCTCGAGGCCAAGCGCCACCACCCCGAGCTCGGCTACTTCGCCCGCACCGCGCTGCGGATGCTCGACGACCTGCGGATCAAGGCCGGGCGCCTCGACGCCCCGGTCGGGGTCGGCGAGGTCGGCGGCACGCTGCGCGTCGAGCTGAACCACACCGACCCGATGTCGCTGCCGGCCGGCTTCCGCCTCGGCGACAACGACACCCGCATCCTCGCGGTCGCCCGCAACCTCGCGAACGAGGGCCACCTCGTCACCGTCGTCAGCAAGGACCTGCCGATGCGGGTCAAGGCGTCCGCGTGCGGCCTCGACGCCGAGGAGTACCGCGCCGAGCTCGCCGTCGAGTCCGGCTGGACCGGCATGGCCGAGCTCGACGTCAGCACCGAGGAGATGGACCACCTCTACGAGTACGGACGGCTCGAGAGCGTCGCCGCCGGCGAGCTGCCCTGCCACACCGGCCTCAAGCTCATCTCGCCGCGGGGCTCGGGCCTGGGCCGGGTCGGTCCGGACAAGCAGGTGCGCCTGGTGCGCGGCGACCGCGACGCCTTCGGGCTGCACGGGCGCAGCGCCGAGCAGCGGATCGCCCTCGACCTCCTCCTCGACCCGGACGTCGGCATCGTCAGCCTCGGCGGCCGCGCCGGCACCGGGAAGTCGGCCCTCGCACTGTGCGCCGGGCTCGAGGCGGTCATGGAGCGACGCCAGCAGCGCAAGGTCGTCGTGTTCCGGCCGCTCTACGCCGTCGGCGGGCAGGAGCTCGGCTACCTGCCGGGCTCCGAGGCCGAGAAGATGAACCCGTGGGGCCAGGCGGTCTTCGACACCCTCTCGGCCCTCGTCTCGCGCGAGGTCGTCGAGGAGGTCCTCGACCGCGGGATGCTCGAGGTGCTGCCGCTGACCCACATCCGCGGCCGCAGCCTCCACGACGCCTTCGTCATCGTCGACGAGGCGCAGAGCCTCGAGCGCAACGTCCTGCTCACCGTGCTCTCCCGGATCGGGCAGAACTCCAAGGTCGTCCTCACCCACGACGTGGCGCAGCGCGACAACCTGCGGGTCGGGCGGCACGACGGTGTCGTCGCCGTCGTCGAGGCGCTCAAGGGGCACCCGCTGTTCGCCCACGTGACGCTCACCCGCTCCGAGCGCAGCCCCATCGCCGCGCTCGTGACCGACCTGCTGGAGGGTCTCGAGGTGTAGGCCGAACGGCCGGTGACCTGCTCGTCTGAGGGGATGCTCAGGGGTCGATTTCGACTCCGGGCGGTCCTTCCCTAGGCTAAGGTCTCGATTCCGTAACGCCCTGCCGTGGTCCGACCACGCCCACGGGCGCCCACCCCTGGAAGGTCCGTTCGTCCCGTATGGCCCGCTACACCCCGCGTCACGCCCCGCGCCACGCCGCCGCCAAGCGGTCGCTGGGGCGCACCGCCGTGTCGGTCGTGGGCCGTCCGCTCGTCTCGACCAGCCTCGTCGCCGCCGTCGTCACCAGCGGTGTCGCGGTGAGCGGGGCCTTCGAGGACACCGCCAACGCCGACCCGCTGTCGCTCGCGGTCGACGGCACGACGACCGCCGCCTCCACGGAGGAGAGCCAGGTGGCCCTCCAGGACGCCGTCCGGGTCGCCGCCGACCGCTCCGCGACCAACGCGCAGCGCTCGGTCGTCGCCGCCCGGGTCGCCGAGGCCGAGCGGGCCCAGGCGGCCGCCCTCGCGAAGAAGCGTCGGGAGGCCGCCGTCCGCGCCGCCCGGGCCGCCGAGCGGCAGAAGGTCCTCGAGAACGCCCAGGAGGACCCCAAGGCCGTGGCCCGCCTGCTGCTGCCCGAGTACGGCTTCGGTGACGGCCAGTGGGGCTGCCTCGAGCAGCTGTGGACCGGCGAGAGCGACTGGCGCTGGTGGGCCTCGAACTCCTCGTCCGGCGCCTACGGCATCCCGCAGTCGCTCCCGGGCAACAAGATGGCCACCGTCTCCTCCGACTGGCGGACCAACCCGGTGACCCAGATCAAGTGGGGCCTCGACTACATCAAGCGCTCGTACGGCAGCCCGTGCAACGCCCTCTCGCAGTGGCAGGCGCGCTCGCCGCACTGGTACTGAGCCCGCCCGACGACCTCCACGCCCCCGGCCCGCGCCGGGGGCGTTCGTCGTCCGCGGGTCAGATCTTGCGCAGCCTGATGTGGGTCACCGCGTGGTCGGCGCCCTTGCTGAGCACCAACGTCGCGCGCTCGCGGGTGGGCTGGATGTTCTCGACGAGGTTGGGCTCGTTGATGGCCGCCCAGATGCTCGCGGCGGTCTCGCGGGCCTCCGCGTCGCTCAGCGCGGCGTAGCGGTGGAAGTACGACTGCGGGTCGGCGAACGCCGTCTCGCGCAGCCGGAGGAAGCGCTCGACGTACCAGCGGCGGACGTCCTCGACGGGAGCATCGACGTAGACCGAGAAGTCGAAGTAGTCCGAGACCGTGCTCGTGCCGTCGCCGTCGGCGCGCACCCCGGGCGGCTGGAGCACGTTGAGGCCCTCGATGATGAGGACGTCGGGCTTGCGCACCTCCGCCGGCTCGGGCAGCACGTCGTAGGTGAGGTGCGAGTACTGCGGTGCCTCGACGACCGGCATCCCCGACTTGACGTCGGCGACGAACCGGAGGAGCGCGCGTCGGTCGTACGATTCGGGGAAACCCTTGCGCTGCAACAGTCCTCGGCGCTCGAGCTCCTCGTTGGGGTAGAGGAAGCCGTCGGTGGTCACGAGCTCGACGCGGGGCGTGTGCGGCCAGCGGGACATGAGCTCGCGCAGGATGCGGGCCGTCGTCGACTTGCCGACGGCGACGGATCCGGCGACGCCGACGACGAACGGGACGCGGCTCGGCCGCTCGCCGAGGAACTCGGAGGTCGCGAGGCGCAGGCCGTGGACCGCCTCGACGTAGAAGTGCAGCAGCCGGGAGAGCGGGAGGTAGACGTCCTCGACCTCGCGCAGGTCGAGCCGGTCGCCGAGCCCCCGCAGCCGCGCGATGTCGTCCTGGGTGAGGCTCATCGGGTGCTCCTCGCGCAGGCGCGACCAGGTGCCACGGTCGAGCTCGACGTACGGCGTCGGGAGGGCGGCGCCCGCGTCCACCCCGAGGCGCGCGAGGGCCTGCTCCGCTGCGGTCACCGGGCCATCATCCCGCATCGGGCCCGGGCCCCGTCAGCGGCTACGCTGGCCGCCATGTGTGGAATCGTCGGCTACGTGGGCCGGACCATGGACGGCACGGCGCTCGACGTCGTCATGGAGGGCCTGACCCGCCTCGAGTACCGGGGCTACGACTCGGCCGGCGTCGCGCTCGTCACCGAGGACGGCGTCGCGACCGAGAAGCGGGCGGGCAAGCTCGAGAACCTCCGCTCCGCGCTCGAGGCGCACCCGCTGGCCCCGTCCCGCACCGGCATCGGCCACACCCGCTGGGCCACGCACGGGGGCCCGACCGACGGCAACGCGCACCCCCACCGCGGCGGCGACGGCGACCGGCTCGCGCTCATCCACAACGGCATCATCGAGAACTTCCACGCGCTGAAGAAGGAGCTCCTCGCCGACGGCGTCGAGTTCCGGTCCGAGACCGACACCGAGGTCGCGGCCAAGCTCGTCGGGCGCGAGTACGACCGCGTCGGCGACCTCACCGAGGCGATGCGGCTGGTCGTCGGTCGGCTCGAGGGCGCCTTCACCCTCCTCGCCGTGCACGCCGACAGC
>JACXUW010000684.1 GCA_014763705.1 Micrococcales bacterium
CCGCTGGGGGTCGGCGAGCTGACGATCACGCTCACCGACCCCCAGCGGTGGTGGCACCTCGGCCAGCTCCTCGCCCTCGCGGTGCTCGCCTTCCTCGCCGTGCCCTTCGGCCGGCGCGAGACCCGGGTGGTGGTCCGATGAGCCGCCCGGCCGTCCTGGCCCGTCTGGCCCGGGTCCGCCCCGCGCTCCCGGGCGCCGCCCGCGTCGTCGTCGCCGCCGGTGGGGCCGGCGCGCTCGTGTGGCTGGCCGGCGCGCACGCCGACACCCTCGACCTCGCCGCCGCGAGCGGGGTCAGGCAGGCACCGGTCGCCCCGACGAGCCTCGCGACGAGCCTCGACGCCATGTGCCCCGGCCCGGAGCTCACCGGCCTCGAGGGCGTCGACGACGTCGCCGTGGCCGGGCGGGTCACCGTCGCCAGTGGTCCGGCCGAGCTCCTCCCGGTCCCCGCGACCGGCAAGGGCAGCGCCGCCCTCGCCGGCGGGTCGGGCGGCCTGGCGACGCTCACCGGCCGCCCGGGCGCGGTGACGGGAGCCCTCCCGACGTCCGGGCCGGTCACCCTCCGCGCGAGCGGCGCGCTGGCTCCCGCCCTGACCGCGACCCAGGAGTGGTCCAGCGCCGCCAAGGACCTGCGTGGACTCGTCACGACCCCGTGCCGCACGGCCGCCACCGACCTCTGGCTGCTCGCCGGTGGGGCCGGCGCCGGGCGCCAGGAGCGCCTCGTGCTCACCAACCCCGGCGGCAACCCGGTCACCGCCGACGTCACGGTGCACGGCGGCAGCGGCCCGCTCGCCCCGCCGCGCACGGTGACGGTCACCCCGGGTGGCCGGACGACGCTCCTCCTCGACGCGGTCGCGGCCGACGAGAAGACCCCCGCGGTGCACGTCGCGGCCGACGGTGGCGGGCTCACCGCCACCCTCACAGACACCTGGATCGAGGGCACCACCCCGAAGGGCGCCGAGACCGTCGTCCCCGCGGCCGACCCCTCGACCGTCCAGGTCGTCCCGGCCGCCGTGCTCGACGGTCGGGCGACCCTGCGCGTCGTCGCGCCCGGGTCGGACGAGGCCGTGACGAGCGTGACCCTCCTCGACCGTTCCGGCACGGTGACGACGACTGCCGACACCGTGCTCAC
>JACXUW010000222.1 GCA_014763705.1 Micrococcales bacterium
CGTGGGACCGCGTCGACCGGGCGCGACCACGGGATCGTGTATCCGGGGCGGCGATGGTTCCGGCGGGGCTGCTCGACGACGACTCCTGGCCCACGCCCCTCGGCTCGCGACCCACACCGCCACGGCCGCCGCTCGGCGGCAGGGTGGAGCGACGCGGACCGAGGACGGCGTCGACGGCCCGACGCGAACGGCCCGCGAGGGGTCGGCCGGGGCGACCGGCCGCCCCGGGGCGCGCGGGGCGTCCCGGGGCGGCAGGGCCCCTCGACCGACATCGAGGGCGAGGCCGGCGACAAGGGGTACCTGGCCGGCACCGACGGCGACGGCGACGTCGTCCGGGACGCCGGTCCGCTCGAGGGCGTCGACCGTGAGGGTGAGGCGGGCGCGCGTCGCCGTTCGTCGGCCGCGCCCCGGCGACGCATCACAGGGTGTCCGCCGTGGACCGAAGCCTCCCGCGAGGTCTCCGGACGCAGATCCTCGTCCGTCGAGCCCGGGCGCCGATCCGCCGCTTGCGCCGGTACCGGCCCACGGCTCGCCGGCCCGTGGCACTGACGGACCCCCGTCCGGCCGTCGTCCCGGCGTGGCTCCTCGGGGACCGGGCAACTGGCTGCCGAGGAGGGCGTGGGCCGTGCGAGACGCGAGGACCCCGGGAGTCGCGAGGTGCGGCCCGGCGGCTCGGGTCGGGGCCGACCGCGCGACCGGGTCCCCCCCGGACAGGGCCGCCGGCGGTCCGCCAGGACGCATCCGCCCGACCCCGGGGAGCTCACGGGGTTCACCCCGCGGGCGGGCAAGGGCGGATCTCGGGAGTCCGGGTCGGGCTGCGGGACGGTCCTCACGGCCCTGTCGTCCACAGGTTATCCACCGAGCCCCCGAGGCGTCCTGACCCCGGCGAGAAGCGCCTCTCTCCGCACGGTTGTGCGGGATGTTTCACGTGAAACGGGGGAGGGGGGTCGCACCGTCCGGCGCTGTCCACCCCGTTGTCCACAGGTCTTCCACCCTTTGGCGTGTCGGGCTCCGGTGCTGTTGGATGGGGGTCGTTCATTCTGCAGGAGGTACCGGTGAGCCCGACGCTCGACACCACCGACGCACCACACGTCGCCCCCGGGCTCGGCTTCCCCGCCGGTCCGTCCGCGGAGCCGTCGGAGCTCGGATGGCCCGAGACCGTTTCACGTGAAACATCGACGTCCGCGAACCCGGCGCCGGCCGCCTTAGGGTCGTCGGCGGACTCCGACGCAGAGACCGGCAGTACGTCGTCCGTGCCGGTGGTCGACGACACGGACCCTGCAACCCCCGACGACCGCGAGGAGCGAGCAGTCATCGCCGCAGCCATCCCCGGAGCAGACTGGAACACGCCGCTCGCCCAGGCGGTGGCGGAGGACGAGCGCAAGCGCGTGACCCTGAGCGGCCGGTCGGTGCCACGCCCGCCGCGCACGCGGGTCATGACCGTGGCCAACCAGAAGGGCGGCGTCGGCAAGACGACGACGACGGTCAACATCGCCGCGGCCCTCGCCCAGGCGGGCAGCACCGTCCTCGTCATCGACCTCGACCCGCAGGGCAACGCGAGCACCGCCCTGGGCATCGACCACCACTCGGAGGTGCCGAGCGTCTACGACGTCCTCGTCGACGGCGCCCCGCTCGGCGACGTCGTCCAGCCCTGCCCGGACCTGCCCGGCCTCGTGTGCGCACCGGCGACCATCGACCTCGCCGGCGCCGAGATCGAGCTCGTCTCCCTCGTCGCGCGCGAGACCCGGTTGCAGAAGGCGGTGGCGGCCTACGTGGAGGAGCGCACCGCCTCCGGGGACCGCCTCGACTACGTCCTCGTCGACTGCCCGCCGAGCCTCGGCCTGCTGACGGTCAACGCGTTCGTCGCCGGCCAGGAGGTCTTCATCCCCATCCAGTGCGAGTACTACGCGCTCGAGGGACTGAGCCAGCTCCTCAAGAACATCGAGCTGATCCGCAGCCACCTCAACCCGGCGCTCCACGTCTCGACGATCCTCCTGACGATGTACGACGGCCGCACCCGCCTCTCGGCCCAGGTCGCCGACGAGGTGCGCGCGCACTTCTCCGAGCAGACCCTCCGGGCGACCGTCCCGCGGTCGGTCCGGATCTCGGAGGCGCCCAGCCACGCCCAGACCGTCATGACCTACGACCCCAACAGCAGCGGCGCCCTCTCCTACCTCGAGGCGGCCGTCGAGATCGCCGAACGCGGTGCCGCCGACGACACGACGGAGGAGTCCGCATGAGCGAGAAGCGCCGCGCCCTCGGCCGGGGCCTCGGGGCCCTCATCCCGAGCCAGCCCGCGACCGACCGACCGGTCGACGTCTTCTTCAAGGACCGCGACGCCCCGGCCGGCACCACGGCCGCGGCCGCGTCCACCAGGACCACCGTCGACGACACCGGCGCCGCCGAGCAGGAGCCCGGCCACGAGGCGCTCCGTCCGGTCCCGGGAGCCCGCTTCGCCGAGATCCCGCTCGACGCGATCCGCCCCAACCCGCGCCAGCCGCGCACCGTCTTCGACGAGGACGAGCTCGCCGAGCTCGTGCACTCGGTCAAGGAGATCGGCGTCCTCCAGCCCGTCGTCGTCCGGCCCGTGCCGGACGGGGGTGCCGGGGACGGCATCCACTTCGAGCTGATCATGGGGGAGCGCCGATGGCGCGCCTCCCGGGAGGCCGGCAAGGAGACGGTCCCGGCCATCGTCCGCAGCACCGACGAGGACGACCTGCTGCGGGACGCGCTGCTGGAGAACCTCCACCGCAGCCAGCTCAACCCGCTCGAGGAGGCGGCCGCCTACCAACAGCTGCTCGACGACTTCGGCTGCACCCAGGAGCAGCTGGCCCAGCGCATCGGCCGCTCCCGCCCGCAGATCTCCAACACCCTGCGGCTGCTCCGCCTCCCGCCGCTCGTCGCGCGCCGGGTCGCCGCCGGCGTGCTCAGTGCGGGTCACGCCCGTGCCCTGCTCGGCCTGCCCGACGCGGCGGCCATGGAGCGGATGGCCCAACGCGTCGTCGCCGAGGGTCTCTCGGTGCGCACCGTCGAGGAGCTCGTCGCCCTCGGCGAGGGCGAGGCGCCGACCCGGCGGACGAAGCCGCGCCCCGGGGCCCGCCGACCACAGCTCGACGACCTCGCCGCGGACCTCTCGGACCGGCTCGAGACGCGGGTGCGCATCGCCCTGGGCCAGAAGAAGGGCCGGCTGACCGTCGAGTTCGCCTCCGTGGAGGACCTCAACCGCATCCTCGACGTCATGCGCCTGCGCGGCGGGGAGAGCTGACGCAAGGCATCACGATCCGCCTGCCGCACAGGCGATCTCGGAATCACCAGAACGGCCCCGGACCGAGAGGTCCGGGGCCGTTCTCCGCTCGACAGCGGTTCTGGGGGGTCAGCCGAGGAACTGCTCGAGCTCGCGCAGCAGCACCGGCTTCGGGCGGGCGCCGATGATCGTCTTGACGATCTCGCCACCCTGGTAGACGTGCATCGTCGGAATGCTCGTGATGCCGAGCTGGCCGGTGATGCCGGGGTTCTCGTCGGTGTTGAGCTTGACGACGGCGACCTTGTCGCCGTGGTCGCGGGCGATCTCCTCGAGCACCGGGGCGACGGCGCGGCACGGGCCGCACCACTCGGCCCAGAAGTCGACGAGGACGGGCTTGTCGCTCTGGAGGACGTCGGCCTCGAAGGTGGCGTCGGTGGTCGTGCTCACGGCTCCCATGGGAGTTCCTCTCGGGTGGTGCGGATGGTGCGGGTGGGTGGTCTGGTCGGTGCGGAGGGGAGGATGCTCGGTCCTCCATCCTGCCGGGCCGGTCCGACACCGGGGGTGCCGGCCGGACCCGGTGGGTCAGTGCGCGAGGAAGCGTTCGGCGTCGAGGGCGGCGGCGCAGCCGGAGCCGGCGGCGGTGATGGCCTGGCGGTAGGTGTGGTCGACGAGGTCGCCGCAGGCGAACACCCCGGGGACGTTGGTCCTCGAGGTGCGACCCTCGGTGAGGACGTAGCCCTCGGCGTCGAGGTCGACGAGGCCCTTGACCAGCTCGTTGCGCGGGTCGTGGCCGATGGCGACGAAGAGCCCCGTGACGGCGAGCTCGCGGGTCTCGCCGGTGACCGTGTCACGCAGGGTGATGCCGCTGACCTTGTCCTCGCCGTGGATGGCGTCGACGGCGCTGTTCCACGCGAAGTGGATCTTGTCGTTGGCCTTGGCGCGTTCGGCCATGATCCGGCTGGCGCGCAGCTCGTCGCGGCGGACGACGACGGTGACCGAGCGGGCGAACTTCGTGAGGAAGGTGGCCTCCTCCATCGCGGAGTCCCCGCCCCCGACGACGGCGATGTCCTGGTCGCGGAAGAAGAAGCCGTCGCAGGTGGCGCACCACGAGACGCCGTGGCCGGAGAGCCGCTTCTCGTCGGGCAGCCCGAGCTCGCGGTAGGCCGACCCCATCGCGAGGATGACCGCCCGCGCCCGGTACTCGTTGCCCATGCCGTCGCGGACCAGCTTCACGTCGCCGTCGAGCTCGACGTGCTCGACGTCGTCGGTGACGATCTCGGCACCGAACCGCTCGGCCTGGGCCCGCATGTTCTCCATGAGGTCCGGGCCCATGATGCCGTCGCGGAAGCCGGGGAAGTTCTCGACCTCGGTCGTGTTCATCAGGGCACCGCCGGCCGTGACCGAGCCCTCGATGACGAGCGGCTCGAGGTTCGCCCGGGCGGCGTACACCGCGGCCGTCCAGCCGGCCGGGCCGGAGCCGATGATGATGACGTTGCGGACGTCCGAGGTCACGGGACACATCCCCTTGTGGTGCGAGCAGGTGAAGACCGCAAGATGCGGTACGAGTGGAACCGATCCTAGGGCCGCGGTGTTCCCTCCGCCGCCACGCCCCGCCGGTGGGTCACGCACCGGGTCACCCGGCGTCATACCCCGCGGGGAGAACCACCGAGAGCATACCCCACGGGGTATGACGGCGGTCCGTCCCGGGGAGCCCGGGGGTCACTCGACGGCGACCGGTCCGGAGAGGATGCCCGGGGAGGTCTTCGAGCAGGTGCGCGCCACGGCCCAGGCGGTGCGGCCCCCGGACTCCGAGGTGGCCACGAGCACCGCGGCCGGACGGTCGTCGACCCCGGCGAGGTCGACCACGACCGTGTCCCGGACCGGGACGCCGAGACCGTCGGCGCAGGACCGGGCCCCGGCGGGAGCGGCGAGCCTCCCGAGGCCGGCGGCCACCCCGTTGTCCGCGGCCTTCGGACCGGGACCCGACGAGGGGTCGCGGCCGGTGCCGTCCCACGGGAGGCTGCGGCGCACCTCGTCGGCGAGGGCAGCGCTCGAGTACGACGAGCCGCTGGCCAGGACGACCACCCCGAGCCCGTCGTCCTCGGCGAGGAGGGTACGGGCGCCGCGCACGGCCTCGGAGGGGGCATCTGCACTGCCGGACCCCCCGGCGGCGGAGTCCTCGACTCCGATGCTCGCGGTGAGACCCCCGGGGCGCAGGGTCTCGAGGACGACACCGCCGAGCCCGAGCACGCCGAGGACCGAGGCCGCGACGGCGACGACGGGCCAGCGTGAGCGCCGACGGAGCGGGACGACGTCGCCCTCCGCCGCCTCCTCCGCCGCGAGGTCGCCGGTGACGGCACCCTCGGGCGCCACCGGGGCGGCCCACCCGGCGCGGCTCCTGGCCTCCTCGGCGAGGGCGGCCTCGATCCGGGCGACGAGGTCGGGGGGCATCGGCCCGGGGTCGGGCAGTGACCCGAGGAGGGCACGCATCCCCGTGG
>JACXUW010000223.1 GCA_014763705.1 Micrococcales bacterium
CCGAGGTCAACCGTCGCGTCCTCGAGCTGGCGCGCGCCCAGGTCGGCAGCGGTCTCGAAGTCGCTGAGGTAGTCGGCGGTCGAGATGAGCGTCTTGCTCGGGACGCAGTCGGTGAGGACCGCGGCGCCGCCGATGCCCGTGCGCTCGACGACGGTGACCTCGGCCCCGAGGTGGGCGGCGACGAGGGCGGCCTCGTAGCCGCCCGGGCCGCCGCCGAGGATGACGACTCTGCTCGACCGCGCGTTCACGGCCCCCATCCAACCACCCGCCCGCGGACGGCCCGGCCACCGCCGGTCCACCCACAGGACAGGTCACGGTGTTGCAAAGGTCCCTTTCCGAACCACTGCGCTCGACCATAGAGTGCCAGCGTGGCCGTCGTCGGCCCCCGGCTCCCCCGCCGTCCTTCGCCCCAGGAGGTCTCCTCATGTCCCGTCCCCTCGGCCGTCGCGCGGCTGTGCTCGCCGCGGCCGGCGTCACCGCCCTCGCGCTCGTCGCCTGCTCCCCGCCGACCGACAGCGGGTCCGGCGGCGGCAGCTCGTCGGGTGGCGGCTCGGACGCCAAGACCGCCACCTCCGCCCAGGACCTGGGCGGGATGGACGCCCTCGTCGCCGCGGCGAAGAAGGAGGGCGCGCTCAACGTCATCGCCCTCCCGCCCGACTGGGCGAACTACGGCGAGGTCATCAAGGCCTTCCAGGCGAAGTACCCCGAGATCAAGATCACGAGCGACCAGCCGGACGCCAGCAGCGCCGACGAGATCGCCACCGCCAAGCGGCTCAAGGGCCAGTCCGGTGCCCCGGACGTGTTCGACCTCGGCGCCGCCGTCGCCCTCGCCAACGTCGACATGTACGCGAAGTACAAGGTCTCGACGTGGGATGACGTCCCCGCCGACTTCAAGGACGCCGACGGCGCCTGGGTCAACGACTACGGCGGCTACATGAGCATCGGCTACGACTCGGCCAAGGTGCCCGCGCCGACGAGCGTCAAGGACCTCCTCGGCTCCGCGTACAAGGGCAAGGTCGCCCTCAACGGCAACCCGACCGAGGCCGGCGCCGCCTTCGCGGGCGTGCAGATGGTCTCGATCGCCGAGGGCGGGAGCGCCGGCGACCTCAGCAAGGGCGTCGAGTTCTTCAAGCAGCTCAAGGCCGCGGGCAACTTCCTGCCCGTCGACCCGACCCCGGCCACCGTCGAGTCCGGCCAGACGCCGATGGTCATCGACTGGGACTACCTCAACGCCTCGCTCAGCGCGAAGGTCCCGACGTGGAAGGTCTTCGTCCCCAAGGAGGCCGTCGTCGCCGGCTACTACTACCAGGCGATCAACGCCGACGCCCCGCACCCGGCCGCCGCGCGGCTGTGGCAGGAGTTCCTCTACAGCGACGAGGGCCAGAACCTCTGGCTCAAGGGCGGCGCCCGACCGGTCCGCTTCGACGCGATGAAGACCGCCGGGACGCTCGACCAGGCCGCCGCCGCGGCGCTGCCGCCCGTCGAGGGCACGCCGGTCGTGCCGACGCAGGCCGACGCCGACAGCGGCAAGAAGTACCTCGCCGACAACTGGGCCAACGCCGTTGGCTGACACGACGGTCGCCCGCCCCGCGGGGGCGCTGCGACGGCTCCGGCCGTCCGGCGCCCTCGCGGGGGTCGTGCCGTTCTTCGCCTACACGACCGTCTTCCTCCTCATCCCGACGCTCGTCGTGGCGATCGGGGCCTTCCTCGACGGCTCGAACCGCTTCACGCTGGGCAACGTCTCCGCGCTGACCCAGCCCGCGGTCGTCCGCGGCCTCGTCCAGTCGGTCGTCCTGTCGGCGGTCACCTCGGTCGTCGGCGCGGTCGTCGGCGCCGTCCTCGCCTACGCAGTGAGCACGGCGCGGGCAGGGTCGGTGACGCAGCGCTTCTTCACCTCGCTCTGCGGCGTCCTCGCCCAGTTCGGCGGTGTCGCACTGGCCTTCGCGTTCATCGCCTCGTTCAGCGCCCAGGGCCTGCTCAGCGTGCTGGTCTCCAAGGTCGGCCTCGACACCGGAGCCGGGCTCTGGCTCTACGAGTGGGACCGCGGGCTGATGCTCGTCTACCTCTACTTCCAGATCCCCCTGATGCTCATCGTCTTCCTCCCCGCGGTCGAGGGCCTGCGCCCACAGTGGCGCGAGGCCACCGAGACCCTCGGCGGCACGACGTGGACCTACTGGCGCCGGGTCGCCGGCCCGATCCTCCTGCCGTCGTTCGTCGGGGCGACGCTCCTGCTCTTCACGAACGCGTTCTCCGCGTACTCGACCGCCAAGGCGCTCGTCCCGCAGGCGAACCCGCTGCTCCCGCTCCAGATCGGCAGCTCCCTCTCGTCCGAGGTCATCCTCGGCCAGGAGAACGTCGGCAAGGCGATGGCCCTCGAGATGGTCGTCGTCGTCGCCATCGTCATGGGTCTCTACGCGTGGCTCGACCGCCGCGCCGGTCGCTGGACGAGCCGATGAGCGGCCGCTCGAGGTTCCGGCGGCGGCAGCGGGTCTTCCGCTGGGTGACCCTCACCCTGCTCCTCGCCTTCTTCGTCCTGCCACTGCTCGGCATGCTCGAGTTCACCGTGCAGGGTCCGGGCGGCAACGGCCGCAGTCTCGAGACCTGGCGCACCCTGGCCGACGTCTCGCAGATCTCGCTCGAGTACCCGGCGCTCAAGGAGGGCTTCCTCGCCTCGGTCGGGCTCGCCGTCGTCACACCGCTCGTCATGCTCGTCCTCCTCGTCCCGACGATGACGTGGGTGCGCCTGCGGCTGCCCGGCCTCTCGCGCACGGTCGAGTTCGTCTGCCTCCTGCCCCTCACGGTGCCGGCCATCGTCCTCGTCGTCGGGCTGACCCCGGTGTACGCCTGGGTCTACTACCTCCTCGGCTCCTCGACGATGTGGCTGGCGCTGGCCTACGTCGTCCTCGTCCTCCCGTACGCGTACCGCTCGCTCGACGCCGGGCTGCGGGCCATCGACGTGCGCACCCTCTCCGAGGCCGCCCGCTCGCTCGGCGCCGGTTGGCTCACCGTGATGTGGCGGGTCGTCCTGCCCAACCTGCGCACCGCCGTGCTGTCGGCCTCGTTCCTCTCGGTCGCGCTCGTCCTCGGCGAGTTCACCATCGCCAGCCTGTTCAGCAAGAAGAACCTCCAGGTCGCCATGTACGAGCTCGGCAAGTCCGACGCCAAGATCTCGGTCGCCGTCGGCCTGTCCGCGCTCGTCTTCGGCTTCGTCGTCCTCTTCGCGATGTCGTTCGTGGGCACCCGTCCCGCCGGCGCCGGTCGCGTCAACCGCCTCCGCCGCCGCCGTTCCCAGGAGACCCCATGACCGCGTCCACCGACGCCGCGACGACCCGCGGCACCGCCGTCCAGCTGACCGACCTGCGCCGGGTGTACGGCGGGGTGTCCGCGCTCGACGGGCTGACCCTGCACCTCGAGCCGGGCGAGCTGGTCTGTCTGCTCGGCCCGTCCGGCTGCGGCAAGACGACGGCGCTGCGCTGCCTCGCCGGGCTCGAGGACCCGGACTCGGGGACGATCGAGGTCGGCGGCCGCGACGTGACCCGCATCCCGACCAACAAGCGCGACATGGGGATGGTCTTCCAGGCCTACAGCCTCTTCCCGCACATGACGGCCCGCCAGAACGTCGAGTTCGGCCTCGAGCTGCGTGGCCGCGACAAGGCCTCACGGCGGGCCCGGGCCGGCGAGATGCTCGACCTCGTCGGGCTCCAGGAGCACGCGGACAAGTACGCGCACCAGATGTCGGGTGGCCAGCAGCAGCGCGTCGCCCTCGCCCGCGCCCTGGCCATCGAGCCGCAGGTGCTCCTGCTCGACGAGCCGCTCTCCGCGCTCGACGCCAAGGTCCGGGTGCAGCTGCGCGACGAGATCCGGCGCATCCAGCTCGACGTCGGCACGACGACCCTCTTCGTCACGCACGACCAGGAGGAGGCCCTCGCGGTCGCCGACCGCGTCGGGGTGATGTCGACCGGCCGGCTCGAGCAGCTCGCCGCCCCGGCCGAGCTGTACTCCGCCCCGGTGAGCCCCTTCGTGGCCGACTTCGTCGGGCTGACCAACCGGCTGCGGGCCCGGGTGTCCGACGGTCGGGCGCACGTCCTCGGCGGCAGCGTGCCGCTGCTCCCCGGCTCGGCCGAGGGCCCGGAGGTCGTCGTGCTCGTCCGGCCCGAGGGCGTCACCGTGCGGCCGGCGGACGGTGCGGGTGCCGGCGCGGGCGCGGGCGCGGCGACCGTCGTCAGCGCGAGCTTCCTCGGCGGGCACGGGCGGGTCATCGCGCGCACCGGGTCCGACGAGCTGGTCACCGTCCAGGTGCCCAACACCGACGTCACCCGCTACCGTCCGGGCGACGCGGTCACGCTCGCCCCCCGCGGCGACGCCGCGCTCGCCGTCACGGCGAGCTGACCGCCGGCGCGGACGGCCGGAGGCCTCCGAGCGCCGCGCCGAGGAGCGCCGCGGCCACGACGAGGAGTCCGACCGGGCTGGGCAGCCCGGCGAGCGGTGCCGCGAGGGCGAGTAGCACGACGGCCCCTGCGACCCGACCCGCCGGCCACGCCGCTCCGGTCCGCCGCTCGGCGAGGGCCATCGCGCCGAGCGCCAGCGCGACGCCGCCCGCGAGGGCCCAGGCGGCGCCGGCCCCCAGGTGCCCGTCGTCGAGGTGCGCGACCGCCTGCTCGACCCCGAACGCGGCGAGGACGATGCCGGCGACGACGGGCAGGTGCAGGTAGGTGTAGAGGTCGCGTCCGAGGTGCGCTCGGGCGGGGCCGTCGAGGGCCTGGAGGGCGCGCTCCAGGACAAGTGCGGAACGCTGGAAGTAGTTGAGCCACAGGCCGACCGAGACGAGCACGGCCAGCACCGACACGCCGGCCAGCCGCAGCGAGACCGGCCGCTCGGCGGCGCCCACCCCGATGGCGACGAGCGACTCGCCGAGGGCAAGGATGACGACGAGCCCGTGCCGCTCGGCGAAGTGCGCCGCCGAGGTGAGGACCCAGCCTCCGCCCTCGCGGGAGGTGACGTAGATGACGACGAGGTCGTAGAGGACCGCCACCAGCCACACCGGCCGCTGCCACGGTTCGTGGAGGAGGGCGCCGACCACGAGCAGCACCGAGGCCGGCCCGGCCGAGGTGGCGAGCGAGAGGACGACCTGCCGCCGCAGCCGCCGGTCCTCACCGGCGACGACGAGGTAGACCGCGAGGTGGACCAGCCGGACCGCGGCATAGCAACCGACGAGGACCAGCGGACCGGAGAGGCCGCCCGGCTGGTCGTGGAAGGCCTCGGGGATGGCGAGGCTCGCGACGAACATCACCGCCGTCGCCACGACGAGGGCCAGCCGGAGGACGCCCACGTCGGCGCGCGCCCCGTTGGCCAGCCAGGCGTACGAGCACCAGGTCCACCACAGGAGCGCGAGGACCACGAAGGCGTCGAGCGCCGAGCCGGGCGCGTCGCCGTGCGCCAGCAGCGCCGACACCTGGGTGAACGCGAGCACGTAGACGAGGTCGAAGAAGAGCTCGAGCGTCGTCACCCCGTCGCCCTCGCGGGCGGGACGCAGCCCGAGCGGGGACTCGCGGACCGTCGCCATCGGCACCTCCACGGTGAGTGCCCGACCGGCCCGGGGTCCCGGGCGGTCGCGTCACGGCCGCAGCCGTGTCGCGGGAAACATCCCGCCCGCCCCCGCGTGTTCCCGCGACCGGGTTCCCGGCACCGGACGGGGCGGTGCGCACCCCGCTCACCCGTCGCTACGCTGCCCCGGTG
>JACXUW010000001.1 GCA_014763705.1 Micrococcales bacterium
ACTTCTTCCATCGCCAGGACCGCGACGTGCAGGTCCTCATCGCCGAAAACAAGGGCGATGAACTGACCGATATCCTCGTGGAGGCGCTGTACGATGCCTTTCGCATCCTGCGCGACGAGGCGGAAGGCGAAACACTGCACTAGTGCGGCGGAACTGACGTTTCCGTCATTGCCCGCTGCCGACGACGGTCCACACCCGGCCGTCCGGTTCGCGCACCACCACCATGGCGTCGCCACCGATGCCGCACTGGCCCGGCAGCACCATCCAGGCGACCGCCGCCATCGCGAGGGTGGCGTCGACGGCGTTGCCTCCCGACGCCAGGACCCGGTAGCCCTCGGCCGAGACGGCCGGATGGCTCGAGGACACCGCCGCGGTCAGCCCGAGGGCGGCCACCCGCTCCTGCGCGAGCGGGGTGGCCCCGTCCGTCGCCGGCCGCGCTCGTCCGGTCACGGGATCAGTCGCGGCGGAGCTTGCGGCGGCGGGGACCGCCGTGCTCGAGGTCGCTCTGCGTGAGGGCGACGAAGATCTCGCCGTCCTCCTCGCGCACCGGATACACGGCGATCGGCTCGGTGGCCGGCGGGTAGATCGGGTCACCCGTCTCGAGGTCGAAGACGCTGCCGTGGCAGGAGCAGCAGATGCCGTCGTCGACGAGCTTGCCGCTGGAGAGCAGGCAGTCGAGGTGGGTGCAGTAGTTGCTCGTCGCGTACGCCGTGCCGTTGAGCCGGGCCACCGCGCACTCGTGCTCGCCGACGTAGAACCGTCGGACGTACCCCTCCGGCACCTGGCCCGAGCGGGCCACGCGATGGTAGGTGGGGCCCCCCTCCGGGGAGGGTGCCGTTCCGGAGTCGGAGGTCATCGGGGTCGCCTTTCGTCGGGGTGTGGGTCCGGGGGTGACAGGTCGGGGTGACCCGTCAGGGCGTGAAGTACACCGTCTTCTCGCGGGTGTAGAACGGGAGCATCTGGGGACCGCCCTGCTCCTTGTACATCTGGGTCGACGAGAGGCGGAAGCCGCCGAAGGGAGCGTTCATCGCGAGGCCGGTGGTGGCCTGGTTGACCTTCACCACACCCGCATCGACGTCCTGGCTGAAGCGCACGGCGGTCCGGAAGTCGTCCGTGACGATGCCCGCGGAGAGCCCGAAGTCCGTGCCGTTGACCACCTCGACCGCCTGCTCGTACGAACCCACCCGGAGGAAGGCCAGGACCGGTCCGAAGATCTCCTCCTGGGCGATCCGGTCCGAGCTCTCGACGCCCGTGAAGAGGGCGGGCCGGGCGAACCAGCCACCGCCGGGCAGCTCGTCCTCGTCCACGGTGTCGAGGACGGCACCGTCCTCGCTCCCGTAGCCGAGGTAGGTGCGGTACTTCTCGAGCTGACCGGCCGTCGCGAGCGGGCCGAACGTGACACCCTCGGTCAGGCCGTCCCCGACGACCATCGCCCGGACCCGGTCACGGACCCGCCGCAGCAGCTCGTCCGCGACCGCCTCGTGCACGACGACCCGCGAGGTGCCGGTGCACGCCTGCCCGCTCAGCCCGAAGGCGCCCTTGACGACCAGCGCGGTGGCCCGCTCGAGGTCGGCGTCCTGGAGGACGACCAGCGCGTTCTTGCCACCCATCTCCAGCTGCAGCCTGACGTCCGGACCGACCGACCGGTGGATCGAGCGCCCGACCGACGTCGACCCGGTGAAGGTCACGGCGTCCACGGCCGCGTGCTTGACCAGCTCCCCTCCGGCCGTTCCCCCACCCTGGACGAGGGCGAGCGCGCCGGCGGGGACCCCCGCCTCGAGGAGCGCCTCGACGAGGCGCTGGGCGGTGAGCGGCGTGACCTCGCTCGGCTTGAGGACGACGCCGTTGCCGGCGGCCAGGGCCGGCCCCACCTTGCGGGAGGGGATGTTCAGGGGGAAGTTCCACGGCGTGATGGCCGCGACGACCCCGACCGGCTCCCGGACGCTGAGCACGAGGCTCCCGTCGCCCGTCGGGAAGGTGTCGCCGGTGCTGCGCTGGGCCTCGCCGGCGTAGTACCGGAGGTTCTGCGGGGTCCGACGGGTCTCCATCCGCGCCTCGGCCAGGGTCTTGCCCTCCTCGCGGACGAGCTCGACCGCGAGCTCGTCCGCGCGGGCCATCAGCAGGTCCGCGGCGCGCACGAGCACGTCGGAGCGGGCCTCGGGTGCGGTGCGCGACCACTCCTCGCGGTGCTCGGCCACGAACGAGACGGCACGGTCGACGTCGGCGGGTCCGGAGTCCGGAAGGACCGCGACGACCTCATCGGTGCGGGCCGGGTTGACCCGCTCGACGGTCCGCCCGTCGAAGGCGGGGACCCACTCCCCCGCGACGAAGTTGTGCAGTGTCATGCGTCAGCGCCTTCCAGTGCGTCGAACAGGTCGTACTCGTCGTCGGCGAGCGCGTCGGCCGGGACGGACATCGCCGACGACACGAGCTCGCGGGCGATGGCGATGTCCTCGGGCCGCCCCACCGTGAAGGCCGCGCGGACGCGGCCGTCGTCGAGGAAGAAGGCCGTGAAGTCGCGTCCGTCGAGGTCTCCGCGCACGACCATCTCCTGGTCCGGTGACGGATGGCCGACGCACTGGAGGTTGAGACCGAACTGGTCCGACCAGAACCAGTGGGGGTCGGCGAAGACGGTGGGACGTCCGAGCATGTTGTTGGCCGCCGCGGCCGCCTGCTTGCTCGCGTTGTCGAAGTGCTCGACCCGCATCCGCATGTCGAAGAGCGGGTGGTAGTGGTTGGCGACGTCCCCCGCCGCGTACACGTTCGGGACGCTGGTGCGGCAGTACTCGTCGACGTGGATGCCGTTGCCGACGACCAGGCCGGACGCCTCGCCGATCTCCTGGTTCGGGATGATCCCGACGGCGACGACGGCCACGTCGCCGACGACCGGGCCGGTGGAGGTCTCGACGATGACCTCGTGCGCGGTCTCGCGGATCGAGTCCACGGCGACCCCCAGCCGCAGGTCCACGCCGGCGTCGCGCTGGATGGCCGCGCAGACCGTCCCCAGGCGCTCCCCCAGGACCCGCTGGAGCGGCACGGGTGAGGCCTCGAGGACGGTGACCTCGGCACCGAGCTGCCTGGCGCTCGAGGAGACCTCCGCGCCGATGAAGCCGGCCCCGACGATCACCACGCGGCTTCCCGGTCGGATCCCCAGGCGCAGGCGGTCGGCGTCGGCCTTGGTCCGCAGGGTGTGGATGCGTGCGCCACGGGCCCCCGAGACCTGGCGCGGGCGTCCCCCGGTGGCCACGAGCACGGCGTCCGCCGCGATGGAGGAGCCGTCGGCGAGCTGCACGCCCCCCGTCGACCGGTCGATGCGGGTCGCGGCGGTGCCGGTCCGCAGGACGACGTCGTTCGCGTCCGCCCACTCCTGCGGCAGCAGCCACAGACCCGAGGCGTCCTCGTCCGTGAGGTACTCCTTGGACAGCGGCGGCCGCTGGTAGGGCAGCTCCGGCTCGTCGCCGACGATGGTGACGGTGCCGTCGTACCCTCGCCGTCGCAGGGTCCGGGTGGCCACCGAGGCCGCCTGTCCACCGCCGACGACGACGATGCCGCCGGCGCTCACGACGTCACGACCGGGACCTCGACGCTGACCTGGACCTCGCCGTCGTCCGTCACCTGCACCGGGTACGTCGGCTGGCAGCCGTCCTGGTCCTCTGGCTCACCCGTCGCGGGGTCGAACTTCCACTGGTGGCCCGGGCAGATCACCTTGCCGAACAGGATGGCGCCCTTGCTGAGGCTTCGCGCCTCGTGGATGCAGGTGTCGTTGAGGGCGTACACCGTGTCGTTGATGAAGAACAGCGCGACGGGGATGCCCTCGACGGTGACGGCCTTGCGCTTCCGGACCTTGAGGTCCGCGAGGTTGGCCACTGCGTGCCACGTGGTCATTGCTCTCCTCACAGGGTTCGGGTGATCCTCGGTGCCCTCATGGACACCGGCGTGCGAGGCACCTGTGTGCCCCGCACGCCGGTGGTCAGGGGTCGCGCTCAGGCCGCGGAGTGGGCCAGGTCGGGCGCGACGTAGGTGTCGTAGAGGGCCTTCGTGTAGCTGAAGCGCATCTCCGCGCCCCAGCGGACGAAGTCGAGGCACCGCTGCTGCAGCTCGGGGGTCGTCGCACCCTCGAGGACGATCTGGTACCCGCGCTCGCCGTGGACCTCGTCCGAGGTGATGTGCAGGTCGAAGAACTCGATCTCGTCCTCGGTGAAGCCGTACGACTCCCGCAGCGGCACGATCTGCTTCTTGTAGATGGCCGGCACCTGGGACTCCAGGCCGACCACGAGGGCGGCGGTGGCCACGACGTAGTGCTCGCGCATCGCCGTCGCGTAGCACCAGGCCTGGAGGCCGCGGGTGACCGCGTTCATGTTGTTGGGGTCCTCGATCCGCTCGCGCGAGGTGCCGCAGGCCTCCGCGAAGCGGATGAGCAGGTCGGTGTGGCGGATGTCGGCCAGCTCCTCCTCGTACATGTTCTGGAGGAGGAAGTCCTTGGCGTCGGTGAAGTGGTCCGGGGTGTTCCCGTAGATGTATCCGAGGTAGTCGGCGAAGGGGCCGACGTAGTGGTAGTGGTTCTCCGCCCAGCGGGCGAAGTGGTGGCGCTCGAGGACGCCGTCCGCCCACGCCTGGCTGAAGGAGGCGTTGGCCGCCTCTCGGCCCTTGATCGCATCCTGGAGTGCGGTGCGGAAGTCTTCCTTGGAGAGGAGCTCTGCCATCGGTCGTCCCTTTCGGTGCTGCCTGGTGTGGTGGCCGGGGTGCGCGACTCGCGGGGCGTCCCGACCGATGCCTCGACGGTACGCAGCGCCCGATCCCGACAGCCATGGATCATGTGCACATGGATAGCCATCGATTCGCAGGCACAATCACTGAGGCGATGCGAATTCGCCGCTGACAGGATCGCCGTGTGGAGCAGCAGACCCTGACGACGGCACCGTCGGCGACCAAGGTGCGCGAGGTGCTCGTCGTGGTGCTCGCCCTGACGAGCGGAGCCACCGACGCGATCGGGTTCCTGGCCCTCGGCAGCGCGTTCACGAGCGTCATGACGGGGAACATGGTGCTGTTCGGCATCGGTGTCGCGCACGGCGACACCGCGATCCTCGCCCTCACCGCCACCGCCATCGGCTCGTTCGTCCTCGGGGCCGCCGTCGGGGCCCGGGTCGCCGGGAACCCCGAGGCGGGCGACCCCGTCTGGCCGGCCGCCGTGTCCCGTGCGCTCATGCTCGAGCTGGGGCTCTTCACCGTCTTCGCGGCGGCCTGGTGGGCCCTCGGGTCGAGTCCACCCGAGGGCGCCTTCCTCCCCCTGCTGGCCCTCAACGCCGTGGCCCTGGGCCTCCAGAGCAGCGCGATCCAGCGGTTCGGTGTCTCCGGGCTCTCGACCACGTACCTCACGGGCACGCTGACGAGCGTCATGATCCGCCTGGTGTCCGGGCACGGCTTCCGGGCCGTGGGGCACTCGCTCGCCATCCTGCTCGGCCTGGTGGCCGGCGCGGCCCTCGGCGCAGCGCTCGTCACCGGCGCCCCGGGGCTCGTGCCCGTGGTCCAGCTCGGCACCCTGACGGCGGTCATCCTCGGGCGCCGTGCCTTCCGACACGTCCTCGCGACATGACCTCCGAGGGCTCGTGGGTGGAGCTCGGGGACCTGCACGACGTCGCCGAGCGGGTGCTCGTCGCCGTCGGCATGCCGCTCGAGCACGCCGGCTGGACCGCCGGGGCGATGGTCTGGGCGGACCGCCACGGCCGCCCGGCGCACGGCGTCGCGGGGAAGCTCGGGCAGTGCGTCCGGAGGATCCGCGCCGGGGGGACGACGGCACGACCCCACCTGCGGGTCCTACAGGACCTCGGCGCGGCCGTCTCCGTCGACGCGGACGCGGCGTGGGGACAGGTCGCGGGCGTCTACGCCATGCGGACGGCGTTGGCCTGCGCCTCCGCCTACGGTGTCGGGGCAGTCTCGGTGCGCAACACGTCCTCGGCGGCCGCGATGGGCTACTACGCGTGGCTCGCCGCCGAGGCCGGTGCCGTCGGCGTCGCGCTGACCAACGGCCCGCCCCTCGTGGCACCGCCCGGCGGGGGCACCCGCATGCTCAGCAACCAGGGCCATGCCGTCGCCAGCCCCGGCCGCGACGGGGTGCACCTGCTGCACGACAGTGCCCTGACGATGATCAGCACGGGCCGGATGGAAGCCCTCGAGGCCGAAGGCACACCGCTCCCCGAGGGCGTGGCCCGGGATGCGACGGGGGCACCCACGCGGGACCCCGGGGCCTGGCGCTCCGGTGTGCTGGAGACGATCGGCGGCGCCAAGGGCTTCGGCCTGGCGGTCGCCTTCGAGGCGCTCACCGGCCTGCTGTCCGGCGGTGAGCGTTTCGGGCCCGAGGTCGGGCACCCGGGGGACCACGGTGCGCAGCAGTCGGTGAGCCTGTTCTGCCTCGCCGTCGACCCGCGCGTCGCCGGCGGCGACGCCGACCTGCCGGCGCGCCTGGAGCACCTCCGGGACGCCGTCCACGCATCGGCGAGCGGCGCCGCGAGCACCCGGCTCCCGGGCGAGGAGCGTCAGCGCCTCGCGCGCGAGACCTCCCGCGTCATGGTCTCCCCGCACCGGCTGGCCGAGCTGCGCTCCCTCGCCGACGAGGCGGGTGTCGACCCCCTGCCGGTCCAGCCGGCCTGAGCCGGCACGCCGTGGCACCGGCAGCGGAGGACCTCAGGCGTCGGTGGTCGGCGCGGGCTCGCCGGTGACCGGGTGCTCGGCCATGACCTCGTCGCCGAACTGGTTCGCGTGCCACTTCGCCGCCTCGTGCGCGAAGCCCTGGGCGTTGAGGAAGTGCCCGCGCGCGATGTGCGCGTGGTGCGCGGCCTGCACGTGTTCGCCGCGCTCGCTGTGGGCGGCCGCCTCCCGGTAGTGCCGGACGGCCCGGTCGAGCTCCGCGGCACACACCTGGTAGTGCTGGCTGGATCGGTCGGCGCTCAGGTCGTGGGTCATCTCGCTCCTCGGCTGACGGTCGGGGTCCCGACGGCTCCCACGGTAGCCAGCACCGCACGCGGTGGACCATGGTGAAGCTGCCCATCATCGGCGTCCTCGCCGTGTGCAGGACTGACGGACGAGGGGCCCGAGACGACCGGGGCGAGGACCTCGACCACGTGGGTCGCGTCCTCGCCCCGGCCGTCCGCCACGCGGATCTGCACGGTGGCCGCGCTGCTATCCGAAGACGGCGACGGCGACCACGGTGGCGATGATCAGACCGCTCATGACGGGGATGAAGCACATCCGTGCCAGCTCGAGCACGTTGACCCGGGCGAAGCCCGCCACGGCGATGAGCGAGGACCAGGCGACGAGCGTTCCACCGCCGGACCAGATGTTGCCCATCTGCCCCACGGCCGCGAGCGTCTCGGGGCTGACCCCCGAGACGTGGCCCAGCGTGCCGGCCAGCGACCCGGTGAGGGGCAGGCCCGAGAAGCCGGAGCCGTCCAGGCCCGCGACGACACCGATGGCCAGGATGCCGAGTGAGGTGACGAAGCCGTTCTGCGGGATGTAGTTCTGCGCGTCGACCACGAGGTCGAAGAGGAACGACGGGCCGGCGACCGCGCCGTCCGCGCCCGGCGCGACGCCGAGGATCCTGCCGGCGAAGTCACCGTTGCCGATGAAGAAGAATCCCGCGATGGGGATGACGACGCCCATCGCCTTGAACGCGAAGACCAGGCCGTCGACCACGTGTTCCGCGGACCGCTCGAGGAAGGTCCGCCGCCCCTCCGCGAGGGCGCCGAGGAAGATGAACACCGCCGCGATGCCGCCGACCAGGGCGGCGGCGTCACCGCCGACCAGGCTGCCGTCGCCGCTCTTGTTGATCGTCCGGTAGGCGAGGTAGACGATGAGCGCGAGGTACGCGACGGGCACGGCGATGGCGAAGGCCTTGGACACGCCGGGCGAGACGGTGGTGTCGGAGGTCAGCTCCTCCATCGTCGCGACGCCCGCCCCGCCGCGCTCCTCCACCATGGTGGTGGTGGCCGCCGTCCCGGTCGCGTGGGCGTGCTCGTGCTCGCGCTCGCTCCAGGACGTGAGGGCCGGGTCGTCCACCATCTCCTCGCGCAGGGCGGCCCCGTGACCGACGGTGGGGCTGTCGTCGATCTTGGTGCCCTCCAGGGAGTCGAGGGCCTCCCACTCGTCGAGCCACTGCTGGCTGGGGGTGCGCATCTTGCGGAACTCGAGCGCGTAGCCGATACCGATGGCGACCGCACCGACGATGAGCGAGAGCACGAAGGCGCGGTTGGCCACGGCGTCGGCGCTCACGCCGGCGGACTTCGCGGACAGGCCGGGAGCGACGCGGATGACGTAGTCGCTCGAGAGGGCCATCCCCTGTCCCGCGATCGCGACCGTGAACCCGACCGCCAAGGGCCGCAGACCGGCCCGGATCGCGACCGGGATGAGCACGGCGCCGATGAGGGGCACGGCCGGCGTCGGCCAGAAGAACAGCGAGATGAAGTACGTCACGACGATGAGCGCCCACCACGACAGGTGCGCGTTGCGCATGACTCCCCGGAAGGGCGCGACCATCCGCTTGTCGGCGCCGAGGGCGCGCAGTGCTCCCAGCATCCCGGTGACGAGGGCGATGATCAGGAAGATGTTGAACAGCTCCTGGGCTGCCACGAGGCTGGCGTTGAAGACGGAGGCCAGGCCGGTCACGATGCTGCCGCTGAACACGAGAGCCGTCAGGAAGGTGAACGAGACGGCGGGGACGATGATGTTCTTGCGGTAGATCATCGTGACCAGGATGGCGACGATCCCCACGAGGTAGATCCAGTGGGCCGCGGTGATGTCTGGCATGCGCGCTCCTTCGAGTGGTGATGGTGCGACAGCCTGCCGAGGCGCCGATTCCGCGGTCTACATGAGGCATGCACAGGCGGGCGAGCAGAATTTGTGCAGATGGTCGGTCCTGAACACGTCGGCGCGGATCCGGGACCCGCCGCGCGTCAGCCCACGTGGTCGCGCCAGCTGTGCCTCGGCTCGAAGCCGAGGACCCGTCGCGCCTTGTCGATGCCGAGGAGGGTCTCGTGCTCGCCGAGCACCTTGGTGACGGGCACGTCCGGGTACACCTCGGCCATGAGGCTCGCGCTGGAGCGTGACATGACGGTGTCGGCGTTCGCGATGACGAAGACGTCGGCGCCGGACACGTCGTGCTCGAGGGCCTTCTCGACGGCCTGGGCGCCGTCCCGGGCGTCGATGTAGCCCCAGAGGTTCCACCTGCGCAGGTGCGGATCGGCGTCGAATGAAGGGAACTGCGCGTAGTCCTCGACGTCCATGACGTTCGAGAACCGGAGCCCCACGGCGACGAGCTCGGGCTGCCACCGACAGAAGTGGCGCGCCATCTCCTCCTCGAGCGCCTTGTTGAGCGAGTACGTCGACTCCGGCCTCGGCGGGTACTCCTCGTCGACCGGAGCGTACGGCGGCGGGGTGTCGAACGGCAGCCCGAGCACGGTCTCGCTCGAGGCCCAGACGATCCGGTCGATGCCGACGGCGCGCGCGGCGGCGAAGACGTTGTACGTGGCGGCCGAGTTGTTGGCGTACGTCGCGGCGTTCGTCGTCATTCCCGGTGCAGGGACGGCCGCCAGGTGGACGACGGCGTCGACGGGCTCGTGCTCGTCCGAGCCGCCGAGCAGCTCGACGACCTGGCCGTAGTCGGTGAGGTCGGCGACGAGGAACTCGCCGTCGACCTCGCGCGGGTCGGTGCCCGCGGCCCGGTCGGAGGCGAGGACGTCCACGCCGAGGTCGCGCAGGTGGGCGACCACGGCTCGGCCGAGCTTTCCGCGGGCACCGGTGACGGCGACGCGCCGAGGGCGGGATGTGGAGGGGGTCATCGACCCATTGTCGCCCAGGGGGCGTGCCGACAGCGGCCTCCCGCAGGCCAACTCGATCCGTGCGCATCGGGCCGACCGTGGGCGACGCATCAGGGCTAGGTTCGACGGCATGGCCGACAGCCAGGAGCAGCGGGCGGGCCGCGACCCCGACGTCGTGGTCGTCATGGGGGTCTCGGGGTGCGGGAAGTCGACGGTCGCCAAGGGTCTGTCGACGGTGCTCGGTTGGGAGTTCGCCGAGGGCGACGCCTTCCACCCCGAGGCCAACGTCGAGAAGATGCGCGGCGGCCACGCCCTGACCGACGAGGACCGGTGGCCCTGGCTGCGCGCCATCGGCGAGTGGATCTCGGGCAAGGAGGCCGCCGGGGAGTCCGCCGTGGTCACCTGCTCGGCCCTGCGCCGCGTCTACCGCGACCTCCTGCGCGAGGGCCGCCCCCACGTCCGCTTCCTCCACGTCACGGCCGACACCGACGTCATCCGCGACCGGATGGAGCACCGGCCCGGCCACTACATGCCCTCCTCCCTCCTGGACAGCCAGCTGGCCACCCTCGAGCCGCTGGAGGACGACGAGCCGGGGGTGGCCATCAGCAACGAGGGGACCGCCGCCCAGGTCCTCGACCGCGCGCTGGTCGCGCTCGGCCACCGAAAGGAGCACCCCTGATGTCCCTCCTGAGCAGCAGCCCGTGGGCCGCAACCGCGGTCCTCCCCCTCGCCGACCAGCCGCCGGTCTATGCCGGTGACACCCAGCTGGTCCTCGCCTGCCTCCTCGGCATCCTCGCCGTCGTCGCGCTCATCACGTGGGGGAAGGTGCACCCGTTCCTCGGCCTGATGCTCGGTTCGGCCGTCCTCGGCGCCGTCGCCACGATGCCGCCCGGGGACACCGTCACGAGCTTCGTCGACGGTTTCGGGTCCACGGCCGGCGCGGTGGGGATCCTCATCGCCCTGGGGGCGATGGTGGGCAAGCTGCTCGAGGACTCCGGAGGGGCCAACCGCATCGTCGCGACGCTCGTCGGCAAGGTGGGTCCCGGCGGTCTCCCCTGGATGATGGCGGCCATCGCGGCAATCCTCGGGCTCCCCCTCTTCTTCGAGGTGGGGGTCGTCCTGCTCGTGCCGGTGGTCATCCTCGTCGCCCAGCGCACCGGCGTCTCCCTCATGAAGGTCGGCATCC
Organism: Micrococcales bacterium; assembly: GCA_014763705.1. GTDB lineage: Bacteria > Actinomycetota > Actinomycetes > Actinomycetales > Dermatophilaceae > Phycicoccus. The sequence continues at coordinate 10,996 of JACXUW010000001.1, forward strand.
CCGCCCTCGCGGGGCTCTCCGTCCTCCACGGCCTCGTCCCGCCCCACCCGGGCCCGCTCACCGCCATCGGGCTGCTCGGCGCGGACCTCGGCCGGACCCTGATCTTCGGGATCGCCATCGCCATCCCGACCGTCATCGTCGCCGGCCCGCTCCTGGCCCAGCTCGTCGACCGGTGGGTCCCGAAGACCGCCGAGGGCCTCTCCCTCTTCGGGTCGGGCACGCGGGCCGCGGCGAAAGACGATGCCGTGGAGGGGGAGACGGACTCCACGAGCGAGCCCCGCCTCGACGCCGACGACCACTTCGAGGCCATCGAGGAGCCCCTGGACGAGGGCCGCCGTCGGGTCTCCTTCGCATCGGCCATCGTCGGGATCACCCTCCCGGTGGCCCTCATGCTCATCGACGCGATCACCAAGCTCACGGTCACCGACAAGGAGGCCGGGATCCGCAAGGTCATGGACTTCGTGGGCACGCCGGTCGTCGCGCTGCTCGTCGCGGTCCTCTACTGCTACATCGCGCTCGGGCTGCGTTCGGGGCTGAACCGGAGCAGCGTCGGTGACTCGGTCGGTTCCGCCCTGCCCGGCATCGCGGGCATCATCCTCATCGTCGCGGCCGGTGGGGGCTTCAAGCAGACCCTCGTCGACGCCGGGGTCGGGAACGTCATCAAGAGCTGGGCCTCGGGGGTGAACATCTCCGTGCTCGTGCTCGGCTGGCTCGTGGCCGTGCTCATCCGCCTCGGGACCGGCTCGGCCACGGTCGCCACGATCACCGCGGCGGGCATCGTCGGCCCCCTGGCGCCGACCCTGAGCGCCAACCACCTCGCCCTGCTGGTCCTCGCGGTCGGGTGCGGCTCGCTGTTCTTCTCGCACGTCAACGACGCCGGCTTCTGGCTGGTCAAGGAGTACTTCGGCCTCACGGTGGGCGAGACGATCAAGTCGTGGTCGGTCATGGAGACCGTCATCTCGGTCGTCGGCTTCGCCCTCGTCATGCTCGCCAGCGTGTTCGTCACCTGACCCGGCCGGACTCCCTCGAGGAGCCGGCCGCGGAGCGGGCGAGAGTCGTCAGCCCGCCCGCACGCGGGTGCCCGCCGGTCCCGCCACGATGTCGGCGATGTCCGTGAGCGAGCCGATGACGGCCTCGTGGCCGGTGGCCGCGACGAAACCGCAGGCAGCCTCCACCTTGGGCCCCATCGAGCCGGCGGGTAGGTCGAGGCCGGCCAGCTCGGCCGGCGTGACCACGTCCAGCCGGCGTCGGTGCGGTGTCCCCCAGTCGAGGTACACCCCGTCGACGTCGGTCGCGATGACCAGCAGGTCGGCGTCGAGCTGCTGTGCCAGCAGCGAGGCCGCGAGGTCCTTGTCGATGACCGCCTCCACGCCGTGCAGACGCCCCTCGGCGTCGTACCGGGTCGGGATCCCTCCACCCCCGGCGCAGATCACGATGGTGCCGTCCTCGAGGAGGGTCCGGATGGGACCGATCTCGAAGATCCGTCGTGGCCTCGGGCTGGGGACGACGCGACGGAAGCCGTCGCCGTCCGGCGCCACGCTCCAGGCGTTCGCCGCCGCGAGGCGCTCCGCGGTCTCGCGGTCGTAGACGGGGCCGATGGGTTTGGTGGGGTGCTGGAACGCCGGGTCCGCCGGGTCGACCTCGACCATCGTGAGGATGGTCGCCAGGTGCTGCTCGCCCGGGAGGAGGTTGCCGAGCTCCTGCTCGATGACGTACCCGATCATCGCCTCGGTCTGGGCCCCGAGGACGTCGAGCGGGTAGGGCGCCACCGCGGTGTAGGCCGCCGCCTGGAGGGAGAGCAGCCCCACCTGGGGCCCGTTGCCGTGGGCCACGACGACCTCGTTGCCCGGGACGACCCGGGCGATCCGTTCGGCCGCCACCCGGACGTTGGCCCGCTGGTTCTCGGCGGTCATCGGCTGTCCTCGACGCAGCAGGGCGTTGCCGCCCAGGGCGATGACGATGCGCATGGTCCGGTCCGCCCCCGCTCAGCCCAGCGCCGCGACGAGGACCGCCTTGATGGTGTGCATCCGGTTCTCCGCCTGGTCGAACGCGATGTTGGCCTCGCTCTCGAAGACGTCGTCGGTGACCTCGACACCGTTGGCCAGCTCGGGGTACTGCTCGGCGATCCGGGCGCCCACGACCGTGCGGGTGTCGTGCACCGCCGGGAGGCAGTGCATGAAGCGGACCCGAGGGTTCCCGGTGGCCGCCAACAGCTCCTTGTTCACCTGGAAGGGCAGCAGCAGGGCGACCCGCTCGGCCCACGTCTCGATCGGCTCGCCCATCGAGACCCACACGTCGGTGTGCACGAAGTCGGCGTCCCGGACCGCCTCGACCGGGTCGTCGGTCACGGTGAGGCGCGCACCGGAGCCCGCGGCGAAGTCCCGGCACATCGCCACGTGGTCCTCGCTCGGCCAGAGAGCCCGGGGGGCCCCGATCCGCACGTCCATGCCGAGCTTCGCGCCCACCAGCAGCAGGGAGTTGGCGACGTTGTTGCGGCCGTCCCCGACGAAGGCGAAGGCGATCTCCTGCAGGGGCTTCGCGCAGTGCTCGGTCATCGTCAGCACGTCGGCGAGCATCTGGGTCGGGTGGAACTCGTCGGTCAGGCCGTTGAAGACCGGGACTCCCGCGAACTCGGCGAGCTCCTCGACCACGTCCTGGGAGGCCCCGCGGTACTCGATCGCGTCGTACATGCGACCCAGGACCCGCGCGGTGTCCTTCATCGACTCCTTGTGCCCGATCTGCGAGGACACCGGGTCGATGTAGGTGACGTGCGCACCCTCGTCGTGCGCAGCGACCTCGAACGCGCAGCGGGTCCGGGTGGAGGTCTTCTCGAAGACGAGGGCGATGTTGCGGCCCTCGAGCCGGCGCGACCCCGTGCCCGCGTACTTCGCCCGCTTCAGGTCGCGGGAGAGGTCGAGCAGGAAGTGCAGGTCCCGCTCCGAGTGGTGCACGAGCGAGAGCAGGCTCCGGTTGCGCAGGTTGACGGGCATGGTGCTCCTCCGAAGGTCAGGTGTAGAGGGGGTCGCGCAGGATCGGGCAGGTCATGCACCGACCGCCGCCGCGCCCGCGTCCGAGCTCGCTGGCGGTGATGGTGACGACCTCGACGCCGGCCTTGCGCAGGGCGGTGTTGGTCTGGATGTTGCGGTCGTAGCCGATGACGACCCCGGGTGCCAGGGCGACGACGTTGTTGCCGTCGTCCCACTGCTCGCGCTGCACGCCGTAGAGGTCACCGCCTGCGGAGACCACGCGGAAGCGCACGCCGACGGCGTCCCCGATCGTCTCGACCAGCCCGTGGGGCTCGCGCCGGACGTCCAGCCCCGACGGACCGTCGTCCGGCCGCAGGCTGAACGGGACGATGCCGTCGACGACGGGGGCGTAGGTCGTGACCAGGTCGTGGTCGGCGAAGGTGAACACCGTGTCGAGGTGCATGGCCGAACGGGCCCGGGGAAGGCTCGCGACGATGACGCGCTCGGCCGCGCCGGCGGAGAACAGGGTGCGCGCGACCTGGGTGATCGCCTGCTGCGAGGACCGCTCACCCATCCCGATGACGACGACGCCTCGCCCGACCGGCATGACGTCGCCTCCCTCGAGCGTTGCGAGCCCGTGGTCGGCCAGACCGCCGTCGAGGTCACCCAGCCAGACGGCGTACTCCTCCCCCGCGAACGCCGGGTGGAACCGGTAGACGGCGGTCGTCAGCAGGGTCTCCCGGCGACGGGCCGGCCAGAACATCGGGTTCAGGGTCACCCCACCGAAGATCCACGAGGTGTTGTCCCGCATGAACTGGGTGTTCGGCAGCGGCCGGAGGACGAAGCCGGTGGGGTCGAGCTCGCGGAAGGCGGTGAGGAAGCCACCGCCCACCTCGGCCGGCACGTCCTGGTAGGAGATCCCGCCGACCAGGAGCTCGGCCAGGCGCTCTCCCGGCAGGTCCTCAAGCCAGCCGCGGACCTCGCGGGTCAGTCCGGCACCCACGAGCCCGTCGGTGACCGTGCGGTCCAGGAGCCAGGCCCGAGCGGCCGGGGCCTCGAGGACCTCGGCGAGCAACTCGTGCAGCTCGAGGACCTCGACGTCCCGTTCCTCCATCTTCGCGACGAAGTCGAAGTGGTCACGCCGTGCCTGCTGCACCCAGATCACGTCGTCGAACAGCAGCTCGTCGCAGTTGTCCGGGGTCAACCGCTGGTGGGCCAGCCCGGGTGCGCAGACGAGGACCCTGCGCAGCCGGCCGGCCTCGGACCACACCCCGACCCGGGGGCCGGGGGTGGTCGTCTCCGTCAGCATCTCCGACCTCCCGCTCAGAGCACCGAGAGGTGGCCGGTGGCCAGCAGGCCCACGGCCGCCACCGAGGCCAGGGCGACCACCCCGACCACCACCCGCTCCGCGGCGGTGAAGACGGTCAGCCGGCTCTCGCGCCGGGCCCAGACGTAGAACGCGGTGCCCACGAGGTAGAACAGCGCCGCGATCAGCAGGTACTCCCAGCCGCCCGCGTAGACCAGCCAGCCGGCGTAGACGAGCCCGACGAGACCGACGAGCAGGTCACGGGTCCGCCCGGTGCCGTCCGCGTAGGTCTCGCCGCGGGCCGCGAGCAGGACCTGGTACCCCGCCGACCACAGGTAGGGCAGGAGGATGAGGGACGTCGCGAGGTAGACGAGGTTGGTGTACGTGCTCTCGTTGACGAGCGTCCACAGCAGCAGGAGCTGCACGCACCCGTTGGTCAGCCAGAGCGCCGTCGCCGGCGCGCCGTGCGCGTTCTCCCGGGCGAGGGCCTTGGGCATCACGTGCTCGAGGGCGGGCAGCCGGAGGATCTCGACGCACAACAGCACCCAGGCGAGGAGGGCCCCCAGCAGGGAGACCACCAGGCCGATCGAGATGAAGCCGGCGCCCCAGCTGCCGACCTGGTTCTCCAGGAGACCGGCCATCGACGGGTCGTCCAGCCCGGCGATCTCGGCCTGGGCCATCAGCCCGTAGGAGAGGAGGTTGACCAGCAGCAGCAGGGCCAGGACGCCCACGAACCCCAGCACGGTCGCCCGGCCGACGTCCTTCCGGTTGCCGGCGCGCCGGGAGTAGACCGCGGCACCCTCGATCCCGATGAACACCCAGACGGTGACCAGCATCATGTTCCGCACCTGGTCGAGCGTGCTGCCGAGCGAGGCGCCGTCGATCGCGGTGCTGCCGCCCCACACGTCGGCGGTGAAGACGCCGGACGTGAAGCCGACGGCGGCGATCGCGACGAAGGTGAGGATGGGGACGACCTTGGCGACGGTCACGACGACGTTGGTGAGTGCCGCGCTGCGCACGCCGCGCAGGACCAGCGCGTGGATGACCCACAGCAGGACGGAGGCGCCGACGATCGCGGACACCGTCGCGCCGCCCTCGAAGGTCGGGAAGAAGTACCCGAGGGTCGAGAAGAGCAGGACGAGGTAGGCGACGTTGCCCACCCACGCGGAGACCCAGTACCCCCAGGCGGCGCTGAAGCCGATGTAGTTGCCGAACCCGGCACGGGCGTACCCGTAGACGCCGCCGTCGACCTCGGGCTTGCGCTGGGCGAGGGTCTGGAAGACGAAGGCCAGCATGAGCATCCCCACGCCGGTGACCAGCCAGCCGATGAGCAGCGGTCCGGGCGCGGCGCTGCCGGCCATCTGGGACGGGAGGGCGAAGATGCCGCTCCCGATCATGGATCCCACGACGAGCGCCGTGAGGGCGGCGAGCCCCAGCCCGGTCGTCCTGGCCGGGCCGACGCGGGGTCGGCCGTGAAGTGGTGACGAGGGTGCCTCGGTGACGGGGCGCCCGGCAACATCCTGAGACATGGCTGCCTCCTCGGGCGGCCGGGCCGGAGTGTCCGCCCCGGTACCTTCGACGCTACGACCCACGCCGGCAGCCGGCCGCCGGGTGACTCCGACATCACACCCGGGTCACGCCGCCCGTCCCGACGGGCGTTCCCCTCAGGCCGACTCGCGGGCCCGGAGGAGCCGGAGGACCTCGCCGACACCGCCGTCGCCGACGAGCACCGGCTCCGGACCGGCACCGTCGAGGAGGCTCGCCGCGATCGCGGCCCGGTGCCCGTTGGAACAGACGATGTAGACCGGTCCGTCGGTGGGGACCTCGCCCTCCCGGCCCGGCAGGTCGGAGACGAAGAGCGTCTGGCTGCCCGGGAGGGTCCCCCACTGCCACTCGAGCGGCTGCCGGACGTCGAGGACGTGGGTGGACGGGTCGGATCCCAGCGCAGTGGCGAGGTCCTCGGGTGATGCGGTGCCGTACGAGCGCAGGTCGCGGCCGGACGCCTGCCAGGACTCGACCCCTCCCTGCAGCACGCCGTCGGGCATGCGCCAGCCGATCCGCAGCAGCTGGGTCGCCGCCTGCTCCGCGGCGTCGGGCTCGTCGGGCAGGACGAGGACGACGGGTGCGCCGAAGGGCAGCAGCCATCCGACGTAGCTGCCGAACCCCGAGTTCAGCTCGATGTTGAGCGAGCCCGGGATGTGCGCCTCGGCGAAGGCGTCGCGGCCGCGGGCGTCGATGACGGTGGCACCGCGCTCGACGGCGGCGGCAGCCTCCTCCGCGTCGAGGAGGCCGAGCTCCGGGACCCGGCGCAACACCGGGACACCGGCTCGGTTCGTCGAGGCCATGTGGGCGTAGTAGGCGGGGTAGGCCATCAGCTCGCCGGTCAGCTCCTGCTCGAACTCGGCCCGAGAGCCCGCGAGGAGCATGTCGTTGGACCGGAGCTCGGCGCCGAGCGTGCTCGTGCGGGAGGTCGAGGGCATCGAGGAGACGCAGAAGCTGCCGGCTCCGTGGGTGGGCAGCAGCTGGGTCGCCGCCGGGAGCGCACCGAGCCGCTTGACGGTGTCGTACTGGTGGGCGGTCAGGGCCGCCGTGTGGTCCGGCCCGAGCAGGTCCGTGCGCCCGGCCGACCCGACGAGGAGCGATCCGCCGCTGAACACCGCCACGGGCTCGTCGGACTCGCCCTCGTAGACGACCCAGGCGATGTGCTCGAAGGTGTGTCCCGGTGTGTCCCAGGCGACCACGCGAAGATCGCCGATCCGCACCTCCTCACCCTCACGGGCTCCGCGGTGCTCGAACTCGTACCGTCCGTCGGCCGGCAGCACGAGCTCGGCTCCGTGCGCGGCGCGGATCTCGTGGGCTCCGGAGACGTAGTCGTTGTGCACGTGGGTCTCCAGGACCGCACGCACCCGGGCCCGCTTCGCGTCGGCGGACTCCAGGAACCGCCAGGCGTCGCGCTGCGGGTCGACGACCAGCGCCTCGTCGCCCGAGGTCAGCAGGAAGCTGTTGTCCCCCAGACCAGGGGTGACGAAGACCTCGATGTCCATGCTGCGGCTCCTTCGCGTCGCTCGTCGGGCGACGAGGGACACCACTCGGTGCCGACCCGCCGCCGGTGGTGGGTCTCTCGGACGGGCGAAAAATATTCGCTCGTTCAATTGAATGAGTGAACCACATCACCTAGGGTCCTGCCCATGGTGAGAGTGCCGACGGAGGCCCTCGAGGACGTCGCCCGACGCTTCGCGTTGCTGGGCGACCCGACCCGGCTGCGCGTGCTGCGTGAGCTCCACCAGGCCGGGGAGTCCACCGTCTCGGCCCTCGCCGAGGCCGCCGACGTGTCGGTCGCCAACGCCTCCCAGCACCTCGGTCGACTCGCCCTCGGAGGGGTGGTCGGGCGCCGACGCGTCGGACGCACGGTCGTCTACCGCATCACCGAGCCCGCGATCGACCAGCTCTGCGCCATCGTGTGCGCCAGTCTGTCGATCGAGATCGAAAGTGCTTCCGCCGCAGATGAATCCGCGGCCGACGTGAGCTGATGGAGGCCGCATGACGTCCGTGAACCTGCCCACGCCGAGGGTCCGTTCGGAGAACGACGGGCCCTCGCCGCGCATGGTCAAGGTGATCGACCAGACCAAGTGCATCGGCTGCCACGCCTGCACGACTGCGTGCAAGTCGGAGAACGACGTCCCGGTGGGGGTCACCCGCACGTACGTCAAGAGCGTGGACGTGGGCACCTACCCGCAGGCCCGGCGAGCCTTCCAGGTGACCCGCTGCAACCAGTGCGTCGACGCCCCGTGCGTGGCCGCCTGCCCGACCTCGGCGATGCACATCCGGCCCGACGGCATCGTCGACTTCGACAAGGCCTCGTGCATCGGGTGCAAGGCGTGCATGGCGGCCTGCCCCTACGACGCGATCTTCATCAACCCCGACGACCACTGCGCGGAGAAGTGCAACTTCTGCGCGCACCGCCTCGACGTCGGCCTCGAGCCGGCGTGCGTCACGGTCTGTCCGACGGGGGCGATCATGGTGGGCGACGTGAACGACCCGGACAGCGCGGTGGCGCAGGTGGTCAACCGCCAGCCGGTCGCGGTCCGTCGTCCGGAGAAGGGGACCCGGCCCAAGCTCTTCTACCGCGGCGCCACCCAGGCCACGCTCGACCCCCTCGCCGCCACCGCTCCGGAGGGGGACACCTACGCCTGGGCGGAGAAGCCGCGGGGGGCACACCTGGTCGACCCCGGCAACCCCGAGGGGAGCACCTCGAGCGCCGCCGCCATCCTCAGCTACGACATCGCCCACACGGCGCCGTGGGACTGGCGGGTCAGCCTGTACACGTGGACCAAGGGCATCGGGGCCGGCGCCTGGCTGGTCGGCCTGCTCCTCGTGCTCACCGGGAACCTCGGGTCCGAGGACGTCCTGTGGACCTGGGTCGCCCCGGTGGTCTCGGCGGTCTTCCTCGCCGTCACCGCCGTCGTCCTCGTGTGGGACCTCGAGCACCCCGAGCGCTTCCTCTTCATCCTCACCCGCCCGCAGTGGCGCTCGTGGCTCGTGCGTGGCGGGGTCATCCTCAGCGGCTTCGCGGTCGTCCTCGCGCTGCACGTGGCGGCGAGCCTGTTCGGTTGGGGCGGCCTGCGCACCGCGGTCGCCTGGCCCGGGCTGCCGCTCGCGGTCGGCACGGCCGTGTACACCGCCTACCTCTTCGCCCAGGCCAAGGCCCGCGACCTGTGGCAGAGCCCGCTGCTCGCGCCGCACCTCGCCGTGCAGGCCGTCCTGGCCGGATCGGCGAGCCTCCTGCCCTTCGCCGTCTGGACCTCCCCGGACGCGGTGGCCCCCCTCGCCTGGACCGTCGCCGGCTCGGCGGCCGTGCACCTGCTGCTCGTCGCCGGTGAGACGACGGTGGCCCACCCGACCGCCCACGCCCGGCTCGCGGCGCACACGATGACGCACGGGCGGTACGCGCGCTTCTTCTGGTCGGGCGTCGTCCTCGTGGCCCTCGGTCTCGTCGCTCCGCTGGCCGTGCCCGCCACGGCCTGGTTCGCCCTCCCGGCCCTGCTCGGGCTGCTCGCCCACGAGCACGCGTACGTCCAGTCCGGCCAGTCCGTCCCGCTCGCCTGAGGAGCACCGATGACGACGACGAACGACCGCACCCGCACCGAGCGCCTCGGTGAGCGGGTCAGCGCGGCGCGGGACGAGGTGACCGCCCGCGGTGAGACCTTCTACCCCGGACCGAGCCGGGTGCACCTCGCCGCCTTCCCGCCCAAGGAGCGGTGGGACGACTGGGTCGAGCTCGACTCGCGCGCCTGGCCCGATCGCGTGGAGAAGCGCTCGATGCTCGTCCCGACGACCTGCTTCAACTGCGAGTCGGCGTGCGGCCTGCTGGCCTACGTCGACCCGGACACCCTCCAGGTCCGCAAGTTCGAGGGCAACCCGGAGCACCCCGGCTCGCGGGGACGGAACTGCGCGAAGGGTCCCGCGACGATCAACCAGGTCACCGACCCGGACCGCATCCTCCAGCCGATGCGCCGCGCCGGCGCCCGCGGCGAGGGCCGGTGGGAGCAGGTCGACTGGGACACCGCCCTCGACGACATCGCCGGCCGGATCCGGACCGCGATCACCGAGAACCGCCCCAACGCCGTCATGTACCACGTCGGACGACCGGGCGAGGACGGCTTCACCGAGCGCGTCATGGCGTCATGGGGCGTCGACGGGCACAACTCGCACACCAACGTCTGCTCCAGCGGCGCACGGTCCGGCTACCACTACTGGACCGGCATCGACCGGCCCAGCCCCGACCACGCGAACGCCAAGGTCATCTTCCTCATCTCGAGCCACCTCGAGACCGGGCACTACTTCAACCCGCACGCGCAGCGCATCATGGAGGCCAAGCAGCGCGGAGCCAAGGTCGTCGTCGTCGACACCCGCCTGTCCAACACCGCGACCCACGCCGACCACTGGATCTCCCCCTACCCCGGCTCCGAGGCGGCGATCAACCTCGCGATCGCCCACGGCCTCATCTCCTCCGGACGCTACGACCGTGAGTTCGTCCGCCGCTGGTGGAACTGGAAGGAGTACCTCCGGTCGGTCCACCCGGAGCAGCCGGAGACCTTCGAGGCGTTCGAGGAGGTCCTCTCGACGCTCTACGCCGAGTACACCCCCGAGTTCGCCGCGGCCGAGTCGGGCGTCGAGGCCGAGGTCATCCGCGAGATCACCGACCTCGTCGCCTCGGCCGGGAGCGCGCTCTCGACCCACAACTGGAGGTCCGCGGCGGCCGGCAACCTCGGCGGGTGGCAGGTGTCGCGGACGCTGTTCCTCGTCAGCGCACTCCTCGGCGCGGTCGCCACCCCGGGCGGGACCCACCTCAACGCGTGGAACAAGTTCGTCCCCAAGCCGATGCACGTCCCGGGCCACCCGCACCAGTGGAACGAGCTCACCTGGCCGCTGGAGTACCCCCTCGCGATGAACGAGCTGTCCTTCCTGCTGCCGCACATGATGCAGGAGGGCCGGGGGACGCTGGACGTGTACTTCACCCGCGTCTACAACCCGGTGTGGACCAACCCCGACGGCATGGTCTGGTCCGAGGTGCTGCGCGACGAGTCCCTCATCGGGCTGCACGTGGCGCTCACACCGACGTGGAACGAGACGGCCTACCTCGCCGACTACGTCCTGCCGATGGGCCTGGCGAGCGAGCGGCACGACCTGCACTCCTACGAGCAGTACGACGGGCAGTGGATCGGGTTCCGTCAGCCGGTCCTGCGGGCCGCGCGCGAGCGCCTCGGCGCACCGGTCTCCGACACCCGTCTCGCCAACCCGGGAGAGGTCTGGGAGGAGAACGAGTTCTGGATGGAGCTGTCGTGGCGGATCGACCCCGACGGCGAGCTCGGCATCCGGAAGTTCTACGAGTCGCAGACCGAACCCGGCAAGCGCCTCTCGGTCGACGAGTACTACCGGTGGATCTTCGAGAACTCGGTACCCGGCCTGCCGGAGAAGGCGTCCCAGGAGGGGCTGTCCCCGATGCAGTTCATGCGCCGGTACGGCGCGTTCGAGGTGAGCAGCCACGTTGGCCCCGTCTACGAGCAGCCGGTCGACCCTGCCCTGCTCGACGGCGCCGTGACGACCGACCTCGGGCGGGTCTACTCCCCCGCCCCGAAGCCCGTGGCCACCAACCTCGCCCCGACCGGCGCGCCGGTGCCCGACGCCGAGGGGCGCAACCCGGTCGGCGTCGACGTCGACGGTGAAGTGAAGCGCGGGTTCCCCACGCCCAGTGGGCTGCTCGAGTTCTACTCCTCCACGGTCGCCGACTGGGGATGGCCCGAGTACGCCGTGCCGACGTACATCAAGAGCCACATCCACCGCGAGAACCTCGCCGCCGACCAGATGCCGCTCATCTCGACGTTCCGGCTCCCCACGCAGATCCACACCCGCAGCGCCAACGCGAAGTGGCTCAACGAGCTGGCCCAGACCAACCCGTTGTGGCTGCACCCCAGCGACGCCGACCGGATCGGGATCCGCGCGGGGCAGCTGGTCCGGGTGTCCACCGACATCGGGTACTTCGTCGTCAAGGCGTGGGTCACCGAGGGCATCCGCCCGGGCGTCGTGGCCTGCAGCCACCACATGGGCCGATGGGTCCCCCAGGAGCAGCCGGAGCGCCACGGCGGCCAGACGGCGGCCACGGTGGACCTCGCCCGCCGGGGCTCGACGTGGACGATGAAGCGCATCCACGGGGTCGGTCCGTACGACTCGAGCGACCCGGACACCGCCCGCATCTGGTGGACGGACGTCGGCGTGCACCAGAACATGACCTTCCCGGTCCACCCGGACCCCGTCTCCGGGATGCACTGCTGGCACCAGGCGGTGCGCGTGACCGCGGCGGAGCCGGGGGACTCGTACGGCGACATCAGCGTCGACACCGACCGCTCACGCGCGCTCTACCGCGAGTGGCTCGCGAAGACGCGCGATGCCCGCCGGGTGTCGCCCGACGGCACCCGTCGGCCGTACTGGCTCATGCGGCCGCTCAAGCCGGGCCCAGAGGTGTTCCGCCTTCCCGAGGAGAGCGACGGATGAGCCTCGAGGCGACGCCCCGCACGGAGACCGCCGAGGTGTTCCGCGCTCTCGGCGTGCTCTGCGAGGCGCCGCACCCCTCGCACCGGCCCCTCGCCGCCGCACTCGAGCTCGGCGTCCCCCCGACGGCCGCGGAGCACACCCAGGTGTTCGCGCTCGGGACCGTTCCGTACGCCTCGGTCTACCTGGGGGCCGAGGGGATGCTCGGGGGGGAGGCGGCCGACCGGGTCGCCGGCTTCTGGCGAGCGCTGCGCCTGGTACCCCCGGCGGAGTCCGACCACCTCGCCGCCCTCCTCGGGCTGCTGGCCTCGCTCACCGAGGCCCAGGCCGCCGAGCCCGACCCGGCCCGCGCGGCCCTGCGCGGCCGGGCGCGCGCCGTCCTCCTGCACGAGCACCTCCTGCCCTGGGTCCCGACCTTCGCCCGCGCGGTCGCCGCCTCCGGCTCCGCCTTCTACGCCGGGTGGGCGGCGCTGCTCGTCGAGGTCCTCGTGGCCGAGGGCACGTCCCTCGAGGCGCCGGAGACCCTGCCGGTCGCCCTCGCGGAGGCGCCCGGCCTCCCTGACGAGGTCGCGTCCCTCCGCGAGCTCGCCGAGGGGCTGCTCGCCCCGGTGCGCAGCGGGCTGGTCCTCACCCGTCCGGAGGTCGCGCGCGGTGCCCGTGACCTCGGACTCGGGTTGCGCATCGGTGAGCGCGCCTTCGTCCTCGCCTCGATGCTCGAGCAGGACCCCGTCGCGACCCTCGACTGGGTCGCCCACCGTGCGGACGCCTGGGCGGCGCACCACCTCCGCGACGCCGAGACCCTCGGGCCGACCGCCCGGTTCTGGGCGGCGCGGGCCACGACCACCGCCACGACCTGCCGCGCGCGGCGGGACGCCACCGAGGAGGCCCTCTCCGATGACCGCTGAGCCCGTGACCACCGACCAGAGCGCGCTGACCGAGGACGACGTCCGTCGCATCGTCAAGGAGGAGCTGGGCACCGCCCTGCGCAAGGACACCGGGATGCGCACCGGCGCGATCGTCGCCTCCAAGGGCACCCTCGACTGGGCCTACCCACCCCTCATCCTCGCCAACGCCGCCGCGGCGGTCGGGATGCAGGTGTCGGTGTTCTTCACCTTCTACGGGCTGAACATCGTCCACAAGGAGTTCGAGCGCAAGCTCAAGGTCGACCCGGTCGGGAACCCGGCGATGCCGATGCCGGTGCCGATGCCCGACCTCGTGACGGCCATGCCGGGGATGGTCTCGGTCGCCTCGCGGATGATGAAGAAGAAGTTCGCGGACAAGAAGGTGTCCTCGATCGGCGAGCTCATCGAGACCGCCAGGGAGATGGACGTGCGGCTCATCGCCTGCCAGATGACCGTCGACGTCTTCGGCTACGAGCAGTCCGACTTCCTCGACGGCGTGGAGTTCGGCGGCGCCGCCGCGTTCATGGCCGAGGCCCGCAAGTCCAACCTCACCCTCTTCGTCTGACCCCGACACCCGACCCGAGGAGACACCCGATGAGCGAGACCACGGAGGACGTCCTCGTCGACGCCCGCGAGCTCATGTGCCCGATGCCCGTCATGGCCGCGACCAAGGCCGCCCGCCGGATGGAGCCCGGCCAGATCCTCAAGGTCATGGCCACCGACAAGGGCGCGCTGAGCGACATCCCCGCCTGGGCCGAGGCCAACGGCCACGAGGTCGTGGAGCAGGAGACGGTCGGCACCGACCTCGTCTTCTTCATCCGCACCGGCACCCCGGACTGACCCGCGCGCCCCACCGGCCCGGGTCTCTCACCCCGACAGGCCGGTGAGCGCCCCGAGGCCGACCACGGCGCCCGCGACAGACACGAGGATCACGACGACGACCATTGCGAGGTTGCCGGGAAGGGGCGAGTCGTCGCTCACCCGGTGATCCTCCCAGACCGGAGCAGGCACGCGATGGGCGAACCGGCGTGTGCGCCCGCGCGACTCATCAGAGCGGGAGCACCCATCCCGTCCCGGACGGCACCTCGTCCGGCACCGGGCGCCGCGGCCATCCGTCGAGGTCGACGAGGCGGCCGAGGGACGACGCCCACCGGGTGCCGCAGCGGGTGCAGGCGATGCTCGAGCGCCCGCCGGGCCCGGTCGGGCGCAGTGCCCGCGCGGAGCAGCTCGGGCAGACGCGCGGCCAGCCGGCCGCCGCGAGCTCGGCGCCACCGACGGACTCCGCCGTGCCTGACGTCGTCGTCATGGCCCCCATGGAAGGGCCCCGGGTGCGGACCGCGCCAGTGACAGGTGTCCCGGGCCGCCGGGCGCACGCCCCGGTCCGCGTCGGCTCAGAAGTGCAGCTGCGCCCCGACGACGACCGTGCGGGCGATGGGCAGGTGGAAGTACTGCGTCGGGTCGGCGGCGTTGTGCGACATCGCGACGTACACGTGCTTGCGCCACCGCGCCATGCCCGGCCGCGGGCTGGCGTGCACCGAGACCCGGGAGAGGAAGTACAGGGCCGTGTCCGGGTCGAAGGCGAGGTCGGGGCCCTGCGCCGCGAGGGAGAGCGCCGCCGGGATGTCCTGCTCGTCGGCGAAGCCGAAGTGGAGGCGGACGAGGCAGATGCCGTCCCACTGGTCGCCGAGGTCGTCGACGACGACCCGCTCCTCGTCCGGCACGTGCGGCACGTTCATCCGGATGGTGTTGGTGATGATGACGTTGCGGTGCAGCACCCGGTTGAAGTCGATGTTCTCGCGCAGCGACAGCGGCGTCGTGTCGTCGCTCGTGTGGAGGAACACGGCGGTGCCGGGCACGCGGTGCAGCTCCTCGGAGTGTGCGTCGTCGAGGAACTCGGCGAGCGGCCGCTCGACCTTGTACCGCCGCGCCTTGACCAGCCGCTGCCCCTTCGACCAGGTGAGCATGACGAACGCGATGAGCGTGGCCATGAGCACGGGCAGCCATCCCCCGTGGGTGACCTTCGTGGCGTTGGCGGCGACGAAGCTCAGCTCGACCCAGAGGAAGACCGCCCCGAAGGACCACAGCCGCCAGCGGCCCCAGCCGAGCGCGGCGTCCGCGTACACGAGGAAGAGGCAGGTCGTCAGGGCCAGCGTGGCGGTGACCGCGAGCCCGTAGGCGACCGCCAGGTGCTCCGAGCTGCGGAAGGTGACCATGAGGACGAGCACCCCGGCGAACAGGACCCAGTTGACGGCCGGCACGTAGATCTGCCCGCCCTCGTGCTCCGAGGTCTGCCGGACGGTGAGGCGCGGCAGGAAGTCGAGCCGCTCGGCCTGCCGGGAGACCGAGAACGCGCCCGAGATGACCGCCTGGGAGGCGATGACGGTGGCGGCGGTCGCGAGGACGACGAGCGGGAGCGTCGCCCATCCCGGCGCGAGGTGGAAGAACGGGCGGTCGATCGTCGCAGGGTCCTTGACGACGAGCTCGGCCTGCCCGAGGTAGTTGAGCGTGAGGCTCGGGAAGACGAGCCAGAACCAGCCGGTCGCGATGGCCGGCCGGCCGAAGTGCCCCATGTCCGCGTACAGGGCCTCGGCACCGGTGATGGCGAGGACGACGGCGCCGAGGGCGAGGAAGCTGACGAGCGGGTGGGCGAGGGCGAACTGCACGGCGAGGTGCGGGCTGAGCGCGAGCAGCGCCTGCGGGTAGGCGAGCACGTGCGGCAGCCCGAGCGCCGCGAGGGTGAGGAACCAGACCACCATGACCGGCCCGAAGAACCGGCCGACCCGGTCGGTGCCGTGCCGCTGGACGACGAACAGCGCCGTGATGACGGCGACGCCGAGCGGGACCACCCACTGCTGCAGGCCCGGCTCGACGACCTCGAGGCCCTCGATCGCCGACATCACCGAGATGGCCGGCGTGATGAGCGAGTCACCGTAGAAGAGTGCGGCCCCGATGACGCCGAGGACCATGACGAGACGAAAACGCTTGCCGCCCGGGCGGACCGAGCGCCGGGCGAGGAAGGCGAGCGACAGCACGCCGCCCTCGCCGTCGTTGTCGGCGCGCAAGACGAAGAGGACGTACTTGACCGAGACGACGAGGGTGATGGCCCAGACGACCGTCGAGACCACGCCGAGCGCGTTGTCGCGGGTCGGCTCGACGATGCCGTCGTCGAGGCTGAACACGGTCTGCATCGCGTAGAGCGGGCTGGTCCCGATGTCACCGAAGACGACCCCGAGCGCCCCCAGGACGAGGGCCCGCTTCGCGGTCGAGGGTCCGGCGGTCTGCGGTGCGTGCACGGTCGACCAGCGTAGGGGTGCCGCTGCCGGTCCCGCGCCCCGGCCCGCATGGGTCAGAGCCGCGCGCGCCGTCCCTCGAGGAAGCGGCGCTCGGGGTCGGTCGTCGCGAGAGCGACCGCCCGGTCGTAGGCAGCCCGCGCCGCCGCGGTGTCGCCGAGCCGGGTGAGCAGCTCGGCCCGGGTCGAGTGCAGGTACCGGTAGTCGCCGAGGTCGAGCGCGTCGACCTCGGCGAGGGCCGCGGCCGCGCCGTCGGTCTCCGCGACCGCGACGGCGCGGTTGAGCGCGACGACGGGCGATCCGGTGACCTCGAGGAGGGTGTCGTAGAGCCGCCGCACCTGGACCCAGTCGACGACGTCCTCGGTCTGCAGCTCGGCGATGGCCGCCTGGAGGGCGTACGCCCCCCGGGCGCCCTGCGCGAGCGCCCGGCCGAGCACCGCCCGGCCCTCGGCCAGCTGTTCGGTGTCCCACCGGGCCCGGTCCTGCTCGGCCAGGGGCACGAGGACGCCGTCGACGACCCGGGCCGACCGGCGGGAGTCGTGCAGCAGCATCAGCGCGCGCAGGGCCCCGACGGTCGGCTGGTCCGGCAGCAGCTCCTGGAGCAGCCCGGCCAGCCGGATGGCCTCGGCGGACAGGTCGTCGCGGCCGTCGCCCCAGCCCTGGTTGAAGACGAGGTAGAGGACCTCGAGGACCGCGTCGAGCCGCTCGGGCAGCCGGCCCTCGTCGGGCACCCGGAACGGGATACCGGCGTCGCGGACCTTGGTACGGGCCCGGGTCAGCCGGCGCTTCATCGTCTCCTCCCCGACGAGGAAGGCCCGGGCGATCTCGGCGGTGTCGAGGCCGCCGACCGCGCGCAGGGTCAGCGCGACCCGAGCCTCCGGGGCCAGGGCCGGGTGGCAGCACATGAAGACGAGCTCGAGGCGGTCGTCGGGGACGGTGCCCGGGCCGCCCTCGGCGGCCTCCTCCGTACCGGACGGACCGGGCTCGAGGAGGCGGACCTTCTCCTGCAGGCGCTGCCGGCGGCGCAGCCGGTCGACGGCCCGGTGCCGGGCGGTGACGACGAGCCAGGCACGCGGCTCGTCGGGGACCCCGGTCCCGGGCCACCGTTCGGCCGCGGCGGCGAAGGCGTCCTGGGCGGACTCCTCGGCGACGTCCAGGTCGCGGCAGTAGGCGACGACGGAGGCCACCACCCTGGCCCACTCGGCGCGGAACACCTCGGTGATCCGGTCCTCGGGGTCCATCAGCGCTCGGCGAGCGGGCGGACCTCGACCGAACCCCCGAGTGCGAGGGCCGGGATCCGGGCAGCGAGGGCGAGCGCTGCGTCGAGGTCCGGCGCCTCGACGAGGAAGAAGCCACCGAGGACCTCCTTGGTGTCGGCGAACGGCCCGTCGGTGACCACGCCCCCGGCGCGCAGCGTGGTCGCCGTCTCGGGCGGGTGCAGGCGCTCGCCACCGAGGACCATCGGGTCCTCCCGGATCGCCGCGTACTCGGCACTGATCGCCCGACGGCGCTCCTCGTCGAAGCCGTCGTAGGACCCTTGGCGCTCGTTGATGAGGACGGCGTACCGCACGGTCAGGCTCCCTTGCGCTGGTAGGTGTGCAGCAGGACGCCGGCGCCGGCGTCACGGGTGGCGACGAGGTCGAGGTCGAGGGCCGCCTCGCCGAAGAGCCGCCGGCCCCTGCCTACCACGGTCGGGAAGACCATGAGGCGCAGCTCGTCGACGACACCCGCTGCGAGCAGCCGGTCGACGACGCCGCCGCTGCCGAGCACGACGACGTCCTGCGTGGCGACCCGGTCCCGCACGATGTCGACCGCGTCACCCTGTGCCGAGGTCGAGTTCGACCAGCGGTCGAGGTCGGGCTCCCCGCGGGAGACGACGACCTTGGCCATCCGGTTCATCCGGGTGGAGAACTCGTCGTCGCGGGTGGGAAAGAGGCCGGCGAACAGCTCCCAGGTACGGCGCCCGAGCAGCTGCACACCGGTGTCGAGGACGGTGCCGAGGCCGAACTTGTCCCCGGAGACCGGCCCCGGCCCGTAGCGGAAGGCCCAGCCTCCCCACGGGGTGCCCCCGGAGCCGTCGGGGTCCTCCATCACCCCGTCGACGGTGACGAACTCACAGACGATGACCTGGTGCACGGCGCTCTCCTTCGGTGGCTTCCCGGTGCCGACCGGACGAATGAGACGGCGCACCTGGGACATCCACGGAGAGTGACCCACGTCACACCGATGGAGCGCGTGCTCAGGCGCGGCGAGCGAAGCGGAGGTAGTGGGCGCCGGCGACGAGTCAGCCGTGAGCGCCACCGGTGACGACGAGCTCGCGCAGCCGACGCAGCGCCTCCTGCCGGGCGCCGACGAGCGCCGGGTGTTCGGTGACCTCGGGCCGTCGGACGGGCACGTGCCGGGGCATCCGCCCGAAGACCTCGCCGACCCGCTCGACGAGGGCGGGGTGCGAGCCCCAGGCCCCGCCGAGGACGACCTCCGCCGGGTCGGCGAGCGCGACGAGCGCCGCGAGGACCCCGGCGACACCCACGGCCAGCGCCTCCAGGCGCGCCCGGTCGGCGGCGTCTGTCGAGGCCGAGAGGCGCAGCACGGCGGCGGTGTCGACCGCGGTGCTGCCCGGTTCGCGCAGCCCGAGCGCCGCGAACAGGTCGGTGAAGGCGGTCGCGCGTCCGTCCGGACCGGTCGTCACGAGGTGCGCGACCTCGCCGGCCAGCCCGTGCGCGCCGCGCAGCACGCGCCCCTCGGCGACGACGGCGCAGCCGAGGCCGCGGTCGAGGTAGAGGTAGGCGACGTCGTCCGGGGCACCCGCGGCGAGCTCGGCCCGCGCGGCCCAGTTGACGTCGTTGTCGACGACCACCTCGCCGTCGACCAGCCCGGCGAGGAGGGGCACCGGGGCGAGGTCGCCGACGAGGAAGGGGGCGTCCGGCAGGTGCACGAGCGCGCCGCTCGCCCGGTCGACGGGGTCGGCGGCGCTGACGACGGCGAGCCGCACCGTCCCGTGGGCACTCGACCGCGCCCGGACCGCCGCCTTCGGGATGGCCGCGGCCAGGACCTCGGGAGTCGTCGGTAGGGCGACCTCCGCCACCGCCTCGGCGAGGACGCGGCCGTGGACGTCGACCACCTCCGCGCGCACGCCGTCCGGACCGACGCCGACCGCGAGCGCGACCCCGGTGTCCTCGGCGAGCGCGTAGAGGGTCCCGGCCCGCCCGCGGCCGCCCGTGCGGTCGCCGGTGTCGCGCAGCGCCCCGAGCTCGAGCAGCCGGCGCACGCTCTCGCCGACGGTCGGCTTGGACAGCCCGGTCCGGGTGGCGATCTGGGCCCGGGTCAGCTCCGGCTCGTCGACGAGCGCGCCGAGGACGTGCTGGTCGGACAACTGCCGCAGGAGGTCGAGGGACGGCTTGGCGGGCTCCACGCGGGCATTCTAGTAAGGACTCTTGCCTGAATGGTGCGGCACGCCTACACTCGCATCTGGTAAGGAGTCCTACCTGAATGGAGACCGGCCCGATGACCACCGCCGCCGCCCCGCGCGAGACCCTCCCCGCCCTCCCCCACTGGGAGGAGCCGCCTGCCGACCTGCGCGCCGCCACCCGCGAGGTCAAGGCGGCCATCCGGGCCCGGATCGAGGCGTCCGGACGCACGGTCGAGGAGGTCTTCGCCGTCGTGGAGGCGCGGGTCCGCGCCGCCGTCGAGGACGTCGAGGCGACGAGGGCGCGCGGCGAGCAGGTCTGGCCGGAGGTCGACTACGCCGACCTCGAGGCCGGCACCGTGTCCGCGGACGACCTCGCGCTCCTGCGCCGGCGCGGCTGCCTCGTCGTCCGCGGCCACTTCCCCCGCGAGCAGGCGCTCGCGTGGGACGCGGACATCGTCGACTACGTCGAGGGCAACGGCTTCTTCCAGAGCTACCGGGGCCCCGGCGACGACTTCTTCGGCAGCGTCGGCTCGCGCCCGGAGATCTACCCGATCTACTGGTCGCGCGCCCAGATGGAGGCCCGCCAGAGCGACCGGATGGCGCGGGTCCAACGATTCCTCAACGGGCTGTGGACGCACGAGTCCGACGGCACGACGTGGTTCGACCCCGAGCGCGACTCGCTCTACCCGGACCGCATCCGCCGGCGTCCGCCCGGCGCCGACTCGGGCGGCCTCGGCACGCACCTCGACCCCGGCACGCTCGACCTGTGGATGACCGAGTCCTACCAGAGTGCCTTCCGGCACCTCTTCGACGGCAGCGTCGAGGAGTACGACCCGTGGGACGCCGCCCACCGGACGGCCGGCCCGCAGTACCCGGGGACGACGATGTGCTCGGCGTTCCGCACCTTCCAGGGCTGGACCGCCCTCTCCGACATGGACCACGACCAGGGCGTGCTGCACACGGTCCCGGTCCCCGAGGCGATGGCCTATCTGATGCTCCGCCCGCTGCTCGCCGACGTGCCGGACGACGACATGTGCGGCGTGACGACGAACCAGGTCTTCCCCGCGAGCGAGCAGTGGCACTCCCTCCTGCTGCGCGCGGTGAGCGGCATCCCGGACGTCCGTGCCGGCGACTCCGTCTGGTGGCACTGCGACATGATCCACGGCGTCGACCCGGTGACCGACCAGCGGGGCTGGGGCAACGTCATGTACATCCCGGCCGCGCCGTGGTGCCCGCGCAACGAGGCGTACGCGGAGTCGGTCCGGGCTGCCTTCTCGGCCGGCGACAGCCCGGCGGACTTCCCCGAGGAGCACTACGAGCGCGGCTGGCCGGACCGGTTTCCGGCCGACGCGCTCAACCGCACCGGGCGCCGCGGGCTCGGCCTCGAGGACTGACCGGGCGGCCGACCCCGTGCAGGGCTTCCGCCCCCGCCCGGTGCGTGGCACGCTGGGCGCGCGATGACCCCCGACGCACCCACCCGGATGGACGACGCGGTCCGGAAGGTCCTGGCCGCGCTGCCCGAGGACGCCGACGAGTCCGTCCGGCAGCGTCCGGACGACCCCGACCTGCGCACGTGGAGCTACCTCCCCGGCGACCGGCCGGGGCTCTGCCTCGAGGCGGCGGACGACGCCGTCGCGGCGGCGGTCCACGAGCTGGTCGACCTCGCCCACTCCGAGCACGGCGCGCGCCTGGTCCGCGACGCGATGGCCGTCGAGCGGCTCCGGCGGCTCGCGGCGACCGGCAAGGAGCCTGCCGGCGACCGCTACTGGTGGCGCCTCGTCGGCGAGCCCGGGTCCGCGGCCGCGTGGGGATGGCGGCTGAACGGGCACCACGTCGGCGTCCACGTCGTCGTCGACGGCGACCGGGTCACGTACAGCCCGCACTTCGTCGGTTCCGAGCCCGCCCGGCTACCCGGCGGGCCCGGTGCCGGGCTGCGCATCCTCGGTCCGGAGGAGGACCTCGCGCGCGACCTGCTGCGCTCCCTCGACCCCGACCAGCACCGTCGGGCCGTCGCGTCCGACCTCGCGCCCGCCGACATCCTCACCGGAATGGATCCCGTCGCCGACCCGTCGGTCCTGCCGCCCGGCCTCGGGTGGGAATCCCTCGACGCCCACCAGCGCACACTCTTCGAGCGGCTCGTCGACCGCTACCTGGCCCGCCTGCCGGACGCGTACGCCCGCGCCTGCCGGGCGGAGGCCATGGCCGGGCAGGAGGCCCTCGCCTTCGGGTGGGCCGGGGGCGAGGAGGTGGGCGACCCGCACTACTACTGCGTGCGCAGCGACGCCTTCCTCATCGAGTACGACAACACCCAGGACGGCGCGAACCACGCGCACTCGGTCCTGCGGCACCTGCGCGACGACTTCGGCGGGGACGCACTGCGCAGGCACCACCGCGACCACCACTGACCGGCCACGACGCCCGGGCCCCGGTGGACCGTCCCCCGGCCCGCGGAGCGTCACCGCAGCAGGTGGGCGACGTTGAGAAGACCGGCAGCCAGCGGGAGGCAGGCTGACTCGCCTGGTTCGACACCCCGGCGGGAGGAGACGCTCACCTGCCGCCGGGGTTTGGCGCTACGCCGATCGCTCGGGGTGGCGCGGTGGGTCCGTGGGGCCGGGTCCTGGGGGCCGCTGGTGCTGGCGCACCACCTCCACGACGGCCCCGATGAACACCAGCTGGGTCAGGACGACCGCGAAGATGACCCACCCGCGATGCGTGCTACTTGCGGATATGGCCGAACTCGCACTCATGAGAAGTGCGACTTCGATGGCCGCCAGTCCCAGAAGGCGCGTCTTGAGCGGAAACAGTGGCGTCCTCTTCGATGTACGCATATTCCTCATCCGTGTTCGCAGTGGACGACGCGCTGACCCGCTGGGACGCGCCGTGGTCCCATCCGTCAGTCGCGCTCGAAGATGCCGAACGAGAAGCCGGCCGCCTCGGCCCGTCCCCCGCCGAGCCGGACGCCCTCGACCTCGACCCGACGTGCCTCCTCCCAGCCCTCCGGCAGTGCGGTGGTGGCCGGTTCGCGCCGCGGGTTGACGACGACGAGGTGCGTGCCGCCGCGGACGAACGCGAACGGGTAGTCCTCGGTGAGCACCTCCAGCGACCCGTCGGGCCCTAGTGCCGGGGTGGCGTGGCGCAGGGCGAGCAGACGGCGCACGAGGTGCAGCAGCGAGCCCTCGTCGGCGCGCTGGGTCGCGACGTCCGGGCGGTCGGGCGAGGGGTCGAGGGGCAGGTAGAAGTCCGACTCCGGCGCGGTGGAGAAGCCGGCGCCGGGGCCGGGCTGCCACTGCATCGGCGTCCGCGATCCGGTGCGGTCCTGGGTGGTCTGCAGCAGGCTGCCCTCGCGGTCGGGCAGCCCCTGGAGGTAGCGCATCCCGATCTCGTCGCCGTAGTAGATCGTCGGCAGCGCCGGCCACGTGGCGACGAACGCGAAGGCCGCCCGGGCCATCGGCGCCGTGCGCGGACCGGTCACCAGGCGTGCGTAGTCGTGGTTCGAGGTCGGCAGTGCGACGTGCCCGCCGTCGACGCCGATGGCCTCGGTCGCCCGGCGCCACTCGCGGAGGAAGAGGTCGATGCCGCCGCTGCCCTCGGGGTCGAAGAAGTAGCGGCCGGTGTCGGTCCACGAGGGGTCGTAGGTGCCGATCCCGGTGTGCCACAGCGACCTCAGCCCGGGCCGTCCGAAGTGCAGGAAGAAGTCGGCGTGGAACCCGGCCGGCACCGCGACGGCGGGGTCGCCCCACTCCGAGAGCAGCGCCTTGTCGGGGTGCTCCCGGTCGAGCCAGTCCCGCATCTCGGTCCAGAGCCGGGCGGTCTCGACGTGCCCCGGGTCGTCCTTGACGAGCGAACCGGCCATGTCCACCCGGAAGCCGCTGACGCCGAGGTCGAACCAGTGCGACATCACGTCGCGCAACGCCTGCCGGTTGGCCCGCGGGCCCTCGGCGTCGACGGTGTCGCGCCACGGCTCGTCCGGGTCCGGGCGCGCGTAGCCGAAGTTGAGCGCCGGCTGGCACGGGTAGAAGTTCAGCTGGTAGTAGCCGCCGCGGCGGCCCGGCACAGGGCACCAGATGCCCGCGGGTCGGCCCACCTTCTCGTTCCCGATGTACCGGTGGTCGGACGGGTCGTCCGCCCACGCGCGGAACCACGGGTGCTGGTCACTCGTGTGCCCGGCGACGAGGTCGAGCAGAACCCGGATGTCGCGGCTGCGGGCGGCGTCGACGAAGGCGGCGAGGTCGTCGTTGGTGCCGTAGCGCGGGGCGACGCTCAGGTAGTCGCTGACGTCGTAACCCGCGTCGGCGAACGGCGAGGCGAACAGCGGGCTGAACCACACGGCGTCGACCCCGAGCCACGCGAGGTGGTCCAGGTGCGCGGCCGCGCCCCGCAGGTCGCCGATGCCGTCTCCGTTCGAGTCCGCGAAGCTCTGCGGGTAGATCTGGTAGAGGACGGACTTCGCCAGCCAGGCCGGCTGCGGGCGCGTGCTGGGCATCCGGCCACCCTAACGAGCAGGCCAGGCGAGCGGCGGCTCACGCGGGTCAGCGCACGTGCCTCCGCCAGTCCGGGGGCACGGCGCCGGCCGGACCGGGCACCGGCTGGTCGGCCGGCCGGCTGGTCGGCGGGGCGAGCACCGGTCCCTCGACGACCGCTCCGGTCCGGAAGTCCCAGAACCACTCCTCGCCCGGCTCGAAGCTCTGCATCAGCGGGTGGCCAGATGCCGCGAAGTGCCCGCTGGCGTGCTGCATCGGCGAGGAGTCGCAGCACCCGATGTGGCCGCACGCCGCGCACCGGCGCAGGTGCACCCACCACCCGCCGGCGGCCAGGCACTCGGCACATCCGGTGCCGCTCGGCGGGATGCTGGGGTCGACGGCGGTCGGTTCGGCCATCCTCCGACGCTACGCCGCCCCGCCCTCAGGTGGTGGCCACGAGGTGGAGCAGGAAGCCCTGGGCCGGCGCGAGGTTCGGCAGCGGCAGCCCGTCGGTGCCGAGGACCCGCCCCGACACGACGACGCCGTCGCCACGGGCCGCCTCGAACCACGCCGGCCCGCGGACCTCGACGACCTCCGGCAGCCCGGCCTCCGGGCGCACGCGCACCCGGTAGCGGCGCTCCGGGTCCAGGCCCGGCAGCGGCACCAGCCCCGGCGTCACGCCGGCGCCGCTGGCGACCCGGGCGACCGTGAGCACGGCCGCGGACCGGTCCGCGGCGACGACGCCCACGATGACGAGCGAAGGGTCCGGGTGGTCCGAGCGGACGACGTCGCCCGAGTGCACGAGGGGCCGCAGTTCGCGGTAGAGCCCGGCCCAGGCGCGCAGCGCCTCGAGCTCCTCGTCGCTGCACGTCGTCACGTCCCACTCCAGGCCCGCGTGCCCGCCGAGGGCGACGAGCATCCGGAAGGAGAGGTCGAGGTCGCGGTGCGTCGTGTGGGCTCGCGGCGGGCCGACGTGCGTCCCCATCCGCTCGGGTCCGACGAGCAGGCCGGTCCACCGTTGGAGGGCCACCCGCTCGAGGGCGTCGTTGCAGTCCGAGGTCCACACCCGGTCGGTGCGGGCGAGGACCCCGAGGTCGACCCGCGCGCCACCGCTCGAGCACGACTCGATCTCCAGTCCGGGGTGCCGGGCGCGCAGCGCGTCGAGCAGCCGGTAGGTGGCGCGGGTCTGCGCGGCGACGGCCGGTCGGTCGGTGCCCGAGGCGTCCGACCGCACCGCCTCGTGGAGGTCGCGGTTGTGGTCCCACTTGACGAAGTCGACGCCCACCTCGCCGATGACGGCGCTCATCGCCTCGAGCACGTGGTCGAACGCCGCCGGGTTCGCGAGGTCGAGGACGCGCTGGTGCCGCGACGGCAGGGGCGGGCCGGCGACCGGACCGAGCACCCAGTCGGGGTGGGCCCGGACGAGGTCGGAGTCGAGGTTGACCATCTCGGGCTCGAACCAGAGCCCGAACTCCATGCCCAGGCCCTTGACGTGCTCGACGAGGGGACGCAGGCCGTCCGGCCACACCTGCGGGGACACCTGCCAGTCCCCCAGCCCGCGGGTGTCGTCGCGCCGGGCCCCGAACCAGCCGTCGTCGAGGACGAACCGCTCGACCCCGATGGACGCCGCGGTGTCCGCGAGGCGCCGCAGGTGCTCGAGGTCGGTCTCGAAGTAGACCGCCTCCCACGTGTTGAGGACGAGCGGGCGCGGGCGGGCGCTGCGCCGGTCCGGGTCCGCCCGCTGGTGGCGCAGCAGCCGGTTGGTCACGCCGTCGAGGCCCTCCGCGGACCAGACCGCCACGACGTCGGGTGCCGTGTACGTCTCCCCCGCGGCCAGCCGGACCTCACCGGGGGACAGCGCCTCGCCACCCCCGATGACCGCGGCGTGGGCGCCGGCGCCCTCGGGAAGCCGCTCGAGCAGGTGCTCGTGGTTCCCGCTCCAGGCGACGTGGACCGACCACACCTCGCCGTGGCGGAACCCGAACCCGGCGGTTCCGGCGGTGAGCAGGAGCGGCGCGTCGTGGCCGGTGCGGCCA
>JACXUW010000224.1 GCA_014763705.1 Micrococcales bacterium
CGACGTCCCCGCCCTCGTCGCGGTGCTGACCGCACAGCAGCCCGCCTCCGGGTACCCCGTGCGCTGGCCACTCCCGTTCCCGGTCGAGGAGTTCGTCGTGCGGCGCGGTGAGCTCGGTGCCTGGGTGGTCACCGTCGACGGTGGCGTCGCCGGGCACGTCGCCCTCCTCCACCCAGCGACCGGCTGGGAGGCCGACGCGTTCACCGGCACCACCGGCGAACCGGTCGGCCGCCTCGCCGCGGTCTCCACCCTGTTCGTCGACCAGGACCGGAGGGGCCTCGGCCTCGGTACGCGGCTCCTCGACGCCGCCGTCGCGCACGCGCGGGCCCTCGACCGGGTGCCCGTCCTCGACGTCGTCCAGGAGCACTCGGTCGCCGCCGACCTCTACCGGCGGCGTGGCTGGCGGGTCGTCGGCGAGGTGCGACCGTACTGGCTGCCCGCCGACCGCGCACCGGTGCTCGTCATGACCCTGCCCTGACGCGGGTCAGGTCGCGACCCCGTCCCGCCCGCGTTCCTTGGCGCGGTAGAGGGCCCGGTCCGCGGCGTCGCGCAGGCCGTCGAGGTCGGCGACCTTGCCGACGGCGAGGCCGATGCTCACGGTGACCCGCAGGCCGTCGGCGAGGTCGTCCCAGAAGTCGTGCCGGACCATCTCGGCGACCTCGCGGCAGCGCCGCGCGGCGACCTCGAGGTGGTCGGTGTCGAGGAGCAGGAGGAACTCGTCGCCACCCCAGCGCACGACGAGGTCGGTGCCGCGCACGATGGTCCGCAGCGATGCCGCGACGCGGACGAGGACCTCGTCCCCCACGTCGTGGCCGTGCGTGTCGTTGACGCCCTTGAAGTGGTCGACGTCGACGAGGACGAGGGTGACCTCGTCGCGCCCCGAGGAGTGCGCGCCCTCGAGGAGGGTCTCCACGTGCGCGGCGAGCCCGCGCCGGTTGGCGACGCCGGTCAGCACGTCGACCTCGGCGGCCACCCGGAGGCGGGCGTGCTCGGCGAGCATCTGCTCGTTCTCGATGAGCGAGCCCATCGCCTCGGCGGCGGCGACCCGCGCCTCCTGCCGGCGCAGGGCGAGCTCGCGGGAGAGCCGGAGGCCGGCCGTCTCCTCGCCCACCTGGGCGGCCTCGAGCTCGGCGTCGCGGGTCAGGGCGAGCAGGTACAGCTCGGGCTGGCGGATCCGCGTCCACGCCTCGAGGGTGCGTGCGACGTGGCGGCGGGCCGCGCGCGGGTCGGGGTCGGTGAAGGACGCGGCGAGGTCGAGGTAGGCCGCGAACTCGGCGTCGTCACCACGCGCGAGCGGGCGCGGCGCGACCCCGGCCGGCGGCGCGATGGCGTCGACGAGGTTCTCGAAGATGTGCAGGTCGAGGGCCCAGTCCGCGGGCAGCAGCTCGACCGGCACGCGCTGGATGGCCGCCCGGGCGCGGGCGCCGACCTCGTCGACCTCCGGACGCGGGCCGGCCTGGCGCAGCACGCACAGCCGGCGCAGCTGGATCTCGGCGCGGTTGTACATCGCGGTGGCCATCCGCCACGCGTCGCGCTCGTGGTTCTCGAGGTACGCGGCGGCGGCCGAGGTGTGCTCGAGGGCGAGGTCCCACATGTCGCGGTCGAGGTAGCCGGTCGCGCACTCGACGTGGGCCGAGGCGAGCATCTCGTGGCCCGGTGGGGCGTCACGCAGGAGGACGGTCGCCCGGGCGAGGTCGCGGTCGGCGACCAGCCGCGGGCGGGCGTCCTCGACGACGTCGGTCGCGCCCATCGCGAGGCACAGGGCCTCCCAGACGTGGTCCCCCTCAGCCGCGGCGCGGTCGAGGAGGTCGTCCAGGCGGGCCCGCGTGCTGTCGTGCGGGTCCCCGACGGAG
The DNA here is from genome assembly GCA_014763705.1 of Micrococcales bacterium. Classification (GTDB taxonomy): domain Bacteria; phylum Actinomycetota; class Actinomycetes; order Actinomycetales; family Dermatophilaceae; genus Phycicoccus. Next base: position 1,854 of record JACXUW010000224.1, read on the forward strand.
GCCAGCGCCCGGACGTACTGGGCCGCCATCACGACGTCGGCCCACCCCTCCGTCTCGGCGCGCCGGACCAGGTCGGCGAGGAGTTCGGTGTCGAGTGCCCCCGGGGTCTGCGCGGGAAGGACCAGCGCGCGGACCTCGTCGAGCAGCGACTGGTGGGCCTCGCTCCGGGCCCGGGAACCGGCGGGTGCCGGCGTCATCGCTGCGGTCATGGCGTGCAGTCTGAACCGGCTCTGACCTGCGGGTGGTGCGGTTCGCGACAACTCGGGCCGAGGACCAGCCGATCGGCCCCCCTCGCCGGGCGCCTCCCGGCGTCCGGCGCACCGACGCGCTACCGTCGGGTCCATGTCGTCTGCGCTGACCGACCGGGCCCGGGCACTCGACACCGAGCACGCCGGCACCGACCTGCGCGGCCGCTTCCGGCTCCCGGCCGGGATGGTCTACCTCGACGGCAACTCGCTCGGTGCGCTGCCGGCCGGCGTCCCGGAGGCGGTCGCCGACGTCGTGCACCGGCAGTGGGGCAACCGGCTCATCGCCAGCTGGAACGAGGCCGACTGGTGGGGCGCCCCGACCCGGGTCGGGGACCGCATCGGACGGCTCGTCGGCGCTGCCGAGGGTCAGGTCGTCTGCACCGACTCGACGACGGTCAACCTCTACAAGGCCGTCGTCGCGGCCGCCCGGATGCGCCCCGTGCGCGACGTCGTGCTCACCGACCCGGCCTCCTTCCCGACCGACCTCTACGTCACCGAGGCCGCGGCCCGGGACGCCGGGCTCGTCGTCGAACGGGTCTCCCCCGCGGAGGCGCCCGCGTGCGTCGCCGCGCTCGGGGAGCGGCTCGCCCTCGCGTCGTACAGCTCGGTCGACTACCGCACCGGCGAGCTCTGGGACCTCCCCGGCATCACCCGCGCCGCGCACGACGTGGGGGCGCTGGCCTGCTGGGACCTCTGCCACTCCGCGGGCGTCCTCGAGGTGGGCCTCGACGAGCACGGCGCCGACCTCGCGGTCGGTTGCGGCTACAAGTACCTCAACGGCGGCCCCGGGGCGCCGGCCTTCCTCTACGTCGCCCGTCGCCACCAGGACGACTTCGACCAGCCGCTCTCCGGCTGGAACGGACACGCGACGCCGTTCGCGATGGCCCCCGACTTCGCGCCGGCCGCCGGCATCTCCCGCGGGCGGGTCGGCACCCCGCCGCTGCTGTCGATGCTCGCCCTCGAGGCGGCGCTGCACGCGTACGACGGCGAGTCGGTCGCCGACCTGCGGGCGCGCTCGCTCTCGCTGACCGGCTTCTTCCTCGAGTGCCTCGACGCGCTCGTCCCCGAGGTCGAGGTGGCGACACCGCGCGAGCCGGGGCGACGAGGATCGCAGGTGAGCCTGCGCCACCCGGGCGCCTACGGGGTCGTCCAGGCGCTCATCGCCCGCGGCGTCGTCGGTGACTTCCGCGAGCCCGACATCGTCCGGCTCGGCTTCGCGCCGATGTACCTCGCGCACACGGACGTCCTGCGCGCGGCCGAGCAGCTGCGGGCCGTCCTCGACGCCGCCGAGCACGAGCGGCCCGAGTTCACCGCCCGCGCCACCGTCACCTGAGGCCACGGCGGCGCGGCGGGGTCACCAGCCGCGGTCGGCCAGGCGGTGCGGCTGCGGGATGTCGTCGACGTTGATCCCGACCATGGCCTCGCCGAGGCCGCGGGAGACCTTGGCGATGACGTCGGGGTCGTCGTGGAAGGTCGTCGCCTTGACGATCGCCTCGGCGCGCTGGGCCGGGTTGCCCGACTTGAAGATGCCCGAGCCGACGAAGACGCCCTCGGCGCCGAGCTGCATCATCATCGCGGCGTCGGCGGGGGTGGCGATGCCGCCGGCGGTGAAGAGGACGACGGGCAGCTTGCCGGTCTCGGCGACCTCCTTGACGAGGTCGTACGGCGCCTGGAGCTCCTTGGCGGCGACGTAGAGCTCGTCGCCCTCCATCGAGCGCAGCCGGTTGATCGCCGCGCGGAGGGTGCGCATGTGGGTCGTCGCGTTCGAGACGTCGCCGGTGCCGGCCTCACCCTTGGAGCGGATCATCGCCGCGCCCTCGGTGATGCGGCGCAGGGCCTCCCCGAGGTTGGTCGCGCCGCAGACGAACGGCACGGTGAACTGCCACTTGTCGATGTGGTTGGCGTAGTCGGCCGGGGTCAGCACCTCGGACTCGTCGATGTAGTCGACCCCGAGGCTCTGCAGGACCTGCGCCTCGACGAAGTGGCCGATGCGGGCCTTGGCCATGACCGGGATGGAGACGGCCTCGATGATGCCGTCGACCATGTCGGGGTCGCTCATCCGCGAGACGCCGCCCTGGGCGCGGATGTCGGCGGGCACGCGCTCGAGGGCCATGACGGCGACGGCGCCGGCGTCCTCGGCGATCCTCGCCTGCTCCGGCGTGACGACGTCCATGATGACGCCGCCCTTGAGCATCTCGGCCATGCCGCGCTTGACGCGCGTGGTGCCGGTTCCGGTCGTGGGGGTGGTGTGCTGCTCGGTCATGGACGCGATTCTAGGTCCGCCGAGGGGGTGCGCCGGACCACGGTCCGGGAGGCGCTCAGCGGGCCAGGGCCGCCGGCACCTCGTCGTCGAACTCCACCCGTTCCGGGAGGGCCGCGTGGCCGGCGAGCCGGAAGACCCGGACCACGGGCTTGCGCCGGACCCGCCGGACCTCGCGCACGGCGTCGTTGTGGAACCGCCGGGCCATCCGCACCCGCAGCGAGCTGGAGCCGATCCGGTCGAGCGACTCGGCCACCAGCTCGTCGCCGCCGGCGCGCAGCCCGGCGACCACGGCGTCGGTCAGGGTGACCGCGAGCACCTCGCTCAGCGCCGTCTCCACCTCCTCGCGGCCGCCGAAGTGCTGCCCGTCGAGGAGGTCCTCGGCGAGCGGGTGCTCGGTCGTTCGCTCGACGGACTCGGTGGCGGCGTCGGCGAGGAGCAGCGCGGTGGCGGGGTCGAGCGCGCCGCTGTTCGCGAGCTCGAGCGTGGCCTCGGCCCGACGGACCAGCTGGGCGTCCAGCGCCGACATGGCGCCCTCCACCTTCGCGTGCAGCCGGTCGAGCCGGGCGGCGGCGTACGAGAGGTACCAGGCCGCGACGATGAGGAGGATGACGACGAACGTCACCAGCTGGAGGACGTCGACGTCGATGCCGTTCACGACCCGCCTCCCGGCACGCTGCGCACGAAACGGCTCCACAGGCCGCGAGGCGCCACGTCGACCTCCGCGTGGGCGCTGGCGAGGACGGTCTCGTAGACGGCCATCACCTGCCCCGACACCCGCGACCAGTCGAAGGTTCGGGCCCGCTCGCGGCCGAGGGTCGAGAGCTCCTCGCGGCGGACCGGGTCGCCGAGCAGGCCGACGAGCACGGCCGCGAGGCCCTCGGCGGACCCGGTCGGGAAGGTGACGCCCGTCCGGCCCTGGTCGAGGACGGCGACGAACGCGGACAGGTCGGAGGCCACGACGGGGGCGCCCGCGGCCATCGCCTCGACGAGGACGATGCCGAAGCTCTCGCCGCCGAGGTGGGGCGCGACGTAGGCGTCGACCGAGCGCAGCAGCGCCCCCTTGTCGGCGTCCGAGACCGCGCCGAGGACCACCGTGGCCGCCGTCGCGCGGGGGTCGGCACGACGGAGCAGGTCGGTTCGATCGTCACAGCGAGCTGAAGCAGTTCATCTCTCAGCTCAATGGTCAATCCGCGGATGCCGGTCTCGAACCGATCCCCGCGTTCCAGCTTGCACCGCACATGTTCCGGCGGACGATGGCCGTGATCACCGCGCAACAGCCAGACGGCGAGATCGCCCTCGGCATCCAGCTCAAGCACGCAGCGCGACGCGCCGTCGCGAACGGCACGACCTCCGGGTACG
>JACXUW010000225.1 GCA_014763705.1 Micrococcales bacterium
GAACTTCCGGCCGCCGGCGTATCGAGAAGGGTGAGCACGAGCGAGAAGGAGCCTGCTTGTGGTAGCGCCAGCCAGTTGCCGGGCTGAGGCTCGGGCGAAATCAGGATTTCGAAACGGCCGTCCTGGTGCCGCAGCACCGTTCTGGCGTTGAAGGAGGAGGGCAATGCAGCGGGAGTCGGTAGCGGCCGGCCGGCCGCATTTGCCGCGTAGAGCGTCCAGGTGCGTGCGGTAGGTGTGCGCCCGTGCAGGCGATAGGTGCACCTGGTGTTGAGCCGTCGTCCCTGCTGGTCCTCCGTCGCGGTGAAGACCAGGCCTTCGGCCGAACCGTAGAGAAGTCGTCCGGCTCTCGCCCGATGTGATCGGGCATAGGGATCGGCCGAAGCCGTCTGGGCCTCGGGAAATGCGTGCCACACACCCAATCGGATCGCCCCGAAGCCGGCCGATGCCTGCAATGCCCAGATCGCCGAGAGGATGCCGCCGCCGAAAGCGATGGTGAGCGCGACGGCGACCTCACCGCGCAGCGCCGGGAGGGTGACCGCGAAGAACTCGCGCACGGCGCCCGCACCGTCGAGGCGGGCCGCCTCGTAGAGCGTGCCGTCGATCTTCTGCATCCCGCTGAGGAAGAGCACGAGGCAGAGCCCGGTGAGGGCCCACGACCCGATGAGCCCGACCGCCGGAAGCGCGAGGGTGAAGCTGCCGAGCCACGCCTGGGTGACCCCGCCGAGCCCCACGGCTCGCAGGATCTGGTTGACGGCGCCGTCCTCGGTGTAGAGCCAGCGCCAGGTGATGCCGACGGCGACCATCGGGACGATCTGCGGGACGAAGAAGAGCACCCGGAACGCGGTCATCCCCCGGCGACGGCGCCGGCCGAGGAGCGCGGCCATGAGCAGCCCGACCGCGATGGGGACCCCGGAGAAGAAGACGACGAGGACGAGCGCGTGGACCACCGCGCCGCGCAGGGCGGGGTTCTGGGCGACCGACAGGTAGTTCTGGAGGCCGTTCCAGGTCCCGACGGTCACGCCGTCCCACTGGTAGAACGAGAGCCACACCGTGTGCAGCCCGGGCGCGATGACGAAGGTCAGGTAGAGCAGCGCGGCGGGGGCGACGTACAGGAGCCCGCCCCACGACCGGCGGCGCCGGCGACGGGTGGGGGCCGTCGCGCCGGCGCCCACCCGTGAGGGGGCACCGGCGTCGAGGGCCGTGGCCGGCTCAGCTGCCATGGTAGGAGTCCCACACCTCCTGGAGGGACTGGAGGAAGGCCTTGGAGTCCATCCGGCCGGCCGCCACCTGCTGCAGGCCCGAGGTCAGCTTGTCGAGCATCGCCGGGGCGGCGAAGTCCGGGAAGGGCATGAGGCCGTCGTCGGAGACGATCTTCTGGTTCGCGGTGGCGAGGTCGGCCTGCACGCCGGTGGCCGCGGGTGCCGCCTCGGCGTTGGGCGGCAGGAACCCGCCCTTGCTCTCGATGACCGCCGCCTCCGGGCTGCGCAGGAAGTCGAGGAACGCCGCGGCCGCGGCCTGGTGCTTGCCCTTCGAGGAGAGCATGTACGAGACGCTGAAGCCGTTGCCCACCGCCTTGGCGTCCTTGGTCTTCGGGGGGAAGACCGAGAAGCCGACGTTGTCGCCCATCGCCTCGCCGAGCTGCGCCGCGGCCCAGTTGCCGTTGACGTGGAAGACCGAGCCGCCCTTGGAGAAGGCGGTGGCCGAGTCGTTCTCGCTCGTGCCGTTGGCCGAGCTCGGGAACCAGCCCTGCTTGGCCCAGGACGCGAACGTGTCGGTCGCGGCGACGGCGTCGTCGGTGACGATGCTGCTGCCGGCCTTGCCGTTGATCCAGTTCCGCTGCGCGGTGGGGTCGGTCATCGAGTCCATGAGGCTCCCCCAGACGTGCAGGGCGCCGGTGTCGAGGCCGCCGACCGCCATGCCGGTGAGCCCGGCCTGCTTGGCCTTCGCGAGGTCGGCCTCGAGCTCGTCGACGGTGGCGGGCGGGGCGCTGATCCCGGCCTTGGCCATGAGGTCCTTGTTGTAGTAGAGGCCGACGAGCGAGAGACCGGCCGGCACCGCGACCAGGCTGCCCGTGCCGAGGACCTTGCCGGTCTTGTCGACCCGCAGCTCGTCGAGCGCGGACTTCGGGAACACGGTGTCCCAGTCGTAGGCCTTCTCGTACCCGGACAGGTCGACGATGAGGCCCGCGGCCGAGAGGTCCTTGAGCGCGGCGTTGTACTGCGCGATGTCGGGGGCGGTGTCCGAGGACATCGAGAGCTTGAGCGACTTCACGTAGTCGTTGAACTGCGTGTACTGCGTCTCGATGGTGACCTGCGGGTACTTCGCGTGGAACGCGTCGACGAGGGCCTTGGTCATGTCCGGGCTGTCGGTGAACGCCAGCTTGAGCGTGACCTTGTCCGGGGGCACCGCCGTCGACACCGCTCCCGAGCTCGCGGCGGTGTCCGAGCCACCGCCGCTCGAGCCGGGCGCGCAGCCCGCGGCGACGAGAGCCACCGCCACCGCCGCTCCGAAGAGTGCCCGGCGCCCGTGTGGCCTCAGCGTGTGTCCCATCTCCAGGTCCTTCCCGTCCGGCATGGCGCGACCCCGTTGTCCGGCATGGCGTTTCCTCGACCCAAGCAGCCGGAACGCACCGTGTCAATGGCTCGTCCGTAAAAAGTTGGAGAGTGTTGCATATTCGAGATGTGCCGGGGAGCCCTGATTTGGTGGACTCTCGGACATATTCACGCTGATCAGCCCCGAGGTCGTCCGCAGGCGAGCGCCGCTGTGAGACACTGCCGCCGTGACCGCCTCCCAGCCGCCGCGCCGCACGCGGTCCGCGGCCGGTGGCCTGCTCTCCTCCTCCGACGTCGGGACGGCCAACCGCGCTCGCGTGCTGCAGTCGCTCCTCGAGAGCGGCCCGGCGTCCCGAGCCGAGCTCGCCCGGCGGGTCAACGTGCAGCGGGCCACCCTGAGCACGATCGTCACCGGGCTGCTCCAGGCCGGCGTGCTGGTCGAGGAGGACGCGCGTCCTCACGCGGGAGGGGCCGGCAAGCCGGCGCGCCCGCTGTCCTTCGCTCCCGAGGCGCTGCTGTCCGGCGCGGTGGCCGTGAGCCGCGGGGCGGTCGAGACCGCCGTCGTCGACGCCCGCGGCGTGCTCCCGGCCAGGCACCGGGACCACCTGCCGACGACGTGCGGCCGGGCCGAGCTCGAGCGCCGCGTCCTGGAGGCCGCGGAGGGCGTGTTCGCCGCGTACCGGGGGCGGCTGCGTGGCATCGGCCTCACCGTGCCGGCCCTGTGCGACCCGGAGGCCGGGGTCGTCCTGTCGTGCACCGCGGTTCCCGGCCTCGAGGGCACCGCCCTGCCCCGCGCCCTCGCCACCCGGTTCGACGCACCGGTCCGCCTCGAGCAGGACGTCCGGGCGTTCGCCATCGGCGAGAAGTGGTTCGGGCAGGGCCGCGGCCGCACCGACTTCGCGGCCCTCCAGGTCGACGTCGGCGTCGGGGCCGGGGTGATGCTCCCCGGGCACCTGCTCGAGGGCGTCCGCGGGTACACGACCCAGCTCGGACACACCTGCATCGACCCCGACGGCGCCCGCTGCTCGTGCGGCCTGCGGGGCTGCTGGGAGACGGTCGCCTCGACCCGGTGGCTGCGGGCCGAGGCCGCCCGGCGCGGGGTGGTCGGGGGCAGAGGCACCTCGCCGCGGCGCCTCGGCGCACGAGCGGCCGCCGGCGACGCCGGTGCCCGCGCGCTGCTCGCCGACTACGCCGACAACCTCGCCATCGGGATGGCCAACCTCGTCCAGCTCCTCTCGGTGCGGTTCTTCATCGTCCACGGCGACGTCGTGCACGCCGGCGAGGACTTCCGCCGCCTGCTCCACGAGCGGGTCGTCGCGCGCAGCATGCCGGCGCTCGCCGACGGCATCGAGGTCCTCTTCTCCGAGCTCGACCAGGACGCCGGGCTGCTCGGTGCGGCCGCGACCGTCCTCTCGCACCACCTCGGCGACACTCCCGCACCGGCCCACGACCACCTATGACGCCCGGCACACGGTGTCGTCGGGGACGCCCGCCCGGGAGAGAATCGACGTGTGGCGCCGTCCCCGGCGGCCTCGAGGCGTAGCCGGCACCGAAGCGTCCGACGGCACCTCGACCCGGTTGAAGGTCACGCCATGGAAAAGGTCATGTGGCTCGTCCTCGGCGCAACGGTGGTCATCGCGTCGCTTCGAGCCGAGAGGAGCGCCACCGCACGGACTGTCGCGCGGGTCGCTCTCGGAGTGCTGTTCCTCGTCTTCGGGGCGCTGGTCAACGTCGTCTACCTGATCACCGACCGGCACTCGTTCGACGCCTTCGGGGAGATGTCGCAGTTCGCCTTCGTGCGGGACACGTGGGAGTCACTGGTGGTCCCCGACACCGGTCTGTTCATCGGCCTGCTCGTCGCCGGGGAGGCAACCATGGGGATCCTGGTCCTGTCCGGCGGGCGGGGCCTGCGGGCTGGGCTGGTCCTGCTGCTGGCCTTCCACGTCGGTCTGCTGTTCTTCGGCTGGTGGCTGTGGCTGTATGCCGTCCCGTCACTGGCGGCGCTCGCCCTGCTGCTCCGGGCGCAACGGCACCCCGTGGCCGACCACCCCGCGACGCCCGGGCCGGGGAGGTCGGCGAGGATGAGCGGGACCCCGGCGTGATCCGACCCCTGGAGGTCCTCCGGCACAGCACCCTCACCGGATGCCGAAGGGCCCCTGGAGCGCGTCTCCGCGGTCCAAGGGCCCTTCGTGTCCCGCTCCCCCGGTTGGACTCGAACCAACAACCTGCCGGTTAACAGCCGGCTGCTCTGCCAGTTGAGCTACAGGGGAAGGGCCACTGCGGGATCGCCGCAGCAGCGCGCGCAACGATAGCAACATCCGACCCGTCGGCCGAAATCGGGGTGGTCAGTCGAGACCGACCTGCTCGCGCACCCTCGCGAGCCCGGCCCGGAGCTGCTCGGCGACGTCCGGGTCGTCGGCCCGGACCCCCCGCCCGAGCACCGCCTGGGTGAGCAGCGCGTGGGTCGCGAGGTCGCGGCGGACGACGACCTTGGCGGTGCGGCGCTGCCCGAGGTCGAGGGACTCGGCGAGCACGACCGAGGCCTGCACCCGCTCGCGGAGGGTCTCGGGGAGCATCCCGGGCTCGGTGAGGCGCAGTCGGAGCGGCGGCTCGGAGTCGACCCAGGTGAGGCGCAGCACGCCCTCGTCGCTCCACGTGCCGGCGTCGACGAGGTGCCAGGGCCGGGAGAGGGCGAGCACCGGTGCGCCGTCCGGGCCCGGGGAGACGAGGTGCACCCGCTGCCGCCCGGCCACGAGCGTGGCCCCGTGGTCGTCGGTCGCCCACGCGAGCAGCTTCTCGCCACCCGCCGGGGCGACGAGGCGGGCGACCTCGGCGGGCACGGCCGGGCGGCGCAGCCCGGTCCAGGTGAGCCTCACGACGTCGCCCCCGAGCGCAGCCGCACGCGCTCGAGCTCGAGGGCCTGCAGGCCGGTGCGGTGCTCGTGCACGGCGTCGCGGGAGGAGGACGGGTCGTTCTCGAGACGCCGCAGCGAGGCCATCGCGTCGGCGATGCGGCGACCGAGGTGGGCGTCGCGGACGCCGACGACGAGGCTGTCGAGGTATCGCCGCGGCGGCAGCCCGGTCGAGGAGTCGTAGCGCACCGGCAGCGGCGCGACGGAGAGCTCGGCGACGAGCGGCTTGACCGACACGGGAGCCGCC
>JACXUW010000226.1 GCA_014763705.1 Micrococcales bacterium
CCGGAGTCTCCTACAAGCGCTCGGCCGAGGTCGCCTCGGTCGTCGGCCCCTACAACGGCTACGCCCGGAACGCCGCGGCCCACAAGCGGGTCATGCGCAAGCACCAGGCCGCCAACGACTCGGTGCGCACCCTGCACGTCAACGACGCCGCCACCCACAAGCTCGCCACCCAGGCGTGGGCCGACGTCATCGCGCTGGGCGAGGAGCACGGCTTCCGCAACGCCCAGGCCTCGGTGCTCGCGCCCACCGGCACCATCGGCTTCATGATGGACTGCGACACCACCGGCATCGAGCCCGACTTCTCGCTCGTGAAGTTCAAGAAGCTTGTCGGCGGCGGCTCGATGCAGATCGTCAACCTGACGATCCCGCGGGCCCTGCGCAAGCTCGGCTACCCGGAGGAGACCGTCGAGGCGATCGTCGAGTACATCGCCGACAAGGGCCACGTCATCGACGCCCCGGGCCTGAAGACCGAGCACTACGAGGTCTTCGACACCGCGATGGGTGCGCGGGCCATCTCCCCGATGGGCCACGTGCGGATGATGGCGGCGACGCAGCCGTTCCTCTCCGGCGCGATCTCCAAGACGGTCAACCTGCCGGAGACGGCGACCGTCGAGGAGATCGAGGAGGTCTACGTCCAGGGCTGGAAGCTCGGCCTCAAGGCGCTGGCCGTCTACCGCGACAACTGCAAGGTCGGCCAGCCGCTCTCCGACGGCGGCTCGACGGCGAAGGACAAGGCGGCGGACGCGGTCAAGGCCGCGACGGCCGAGGTCGTCGAGAAGGTCGTCTACCGGCCGACCCGCGAGCGGCTCCCGAAGCGCCGCACGTCGCAGACGACGTCGTTCGCCGTGGGTGGCGCCGAGGGCTACCTCACCGCCGGCACCTACGACGACGGCCGCCTCGGCGAGGTGTTCCTCAAGTTCGGCAAGCAGGGCTCCACGCTCGCCGGCGTCATGGACGCCTTCTCGATCGTCACCTCGGTCGCGCTGCAGTACGGCGTGCCGCTGGAGACGTTCGTCGAGAAGTTCACGAACATGCGCTTCGAGCCGGCCGGCATGACCGACGACCCGGACGTGCGGATGGCGCAGTCGCTCATGGACTACGTGTTCCGCCGGCTGGCGCTCGACCACCTCGACTTCGACACCCGGTCGTACATGGGCATCCACACGGCCGAGGAGCGGGCGCGCCAGCTCGAGACCGGCTCGTACGCCCCGGTCGACTCCGAGTCCGACGAGGAGCTCGCCGAGGAGATCGAGTCCCTCTCGGTCGGCATCGGCGCCTCGTCGAAGAAGCACGAGGAGCCGGCGGCCACCGCTCCGGCTGCCGCGGAGTCGTCCTCCGCCGACGCCCAGTCCGCGGCGACCACGGCCTCCGGCTCGGGTGCGGCCTCGGCCCGTGAGGTCTCCTCGGAGATCCACTCCTCGGCCGACCTCCTGGCGGCGTTCGGCAACTCCAAGGCCGCCGACGCCCCGATGTGCATGACCTGCGGGACCAAGATGCGCCCCGCCGGCTCCTGCTACGTCTGCGAGGGCTGCGGCAGCACCAGCGGCTGCAGCTGACACCCGGCTGTCGAGCACGACGAGGGCCCGGGCGGATCACTCCGCCCGGGCCCTCGGTCCCTGAGGAACACCCGGCAGATCGCCGAGACGTTCGGACCGCTCGCCCCGATGAGGATGCGAGCTCGCGGTGGCGACGGACCCGAGGTGACGTTCATCCCCAGCGCGCTCGAGAACGCCCTCGAGGTGGCGGACGATGCGGTCGAAGCATTGCTGGAGGACTGGCGCCCCGAGGACGTCGCCCTGCTGACCACCGGTGCGCGCCACGACGAACAGGTGTCGCGGCAGGTGATGCTGGGGCAGGACGGGTACTGGGACACGTTCTGGGACGCCGACCAGGTGTTCTACGGGCACGTGCTCGGCTTCAAGGGCCTGGAGCGTCGATGTGTCGTGCTGTGCGCCAACGAGACCTCAGTCAAGGACCGGTCCCGCGAACGGCTCTACGTCGGGCTGTCGCGAGCGACCGACAAGCTCGTCGTCGTCGGGCCGCCCGCCCTCGTCACCGAGATCGGCGGACCCGAGGTGGCGAGGAGGCTCGGGCTGTCTGGCTGAGAGACATCCTCTAGGGATATTGATCGGCCCAAGGGCGGGCCCGATCCCATTCCCGCACCGTGGGTCGCCGCGGGCCGTCAGGTCATCGAGGGGAGCTTGGCGGCGACGATGCGCGCGACCTCAAGGCGGCGGGCGTCATCCAGTCGGCCTTCGAGGGCGGCGAGCGCCGACAGGCCCTTGAGCCCACACAGTCGGACGCCGATGACGCGGCGGTTCTTCTCGCGCATCGGCAGGATGCCGTCGACGAAGCAGAGCACCGGGATCACCGGCGTGACCTCTGCTGCGGTCCCCGCGAGGGCATCGACGACGACATCGCGTTGCCCGAGCATCGCCGTGACCAGGGCGTCGCGCTTGCGGCCGCTCACCTTGAGGGTCTCGGCGGTCGGACCGAACAGCCCTCCGGACCGCTCCACCGACACCTCGGCGTTCTTGTAGTACTTCGCGTCGATGACGAACACGCCACTCGCGCCCACGAACAGGTGGTCGATGTTCGACCGCTTGCCGGGGACCCGCCGGTCGTGCAGGGCGTAGCCGAGGCCGGACTCCGTGCACTTCAGGAGGGCCTCGGCCACCCGGGCCTCACCCGCTGCGCCGACCTTCCAGGCGTGCGTCGTCTGTCGTCCGTCCGGGTAGAAGAAGCCGTTGAGGGCCCGCCAGACCTTGCTGCGTTCCTGCCGCGCAGCCTCGTCCTTGGCCTTGCGACGCTCGTACTCCTTGAGGGCCGCGGCTCCGGCCGTGCCGACGTCGAGGGCCGGCACCTGCGGCGTCTGGAGGTCCTCCGTCGGGACCGCCGGTGGCGACGAGAGTGCATCCTGGCCTGACGCCTCGTGGCAGGGCAGGCACGTCACCGTCCTCGTGCTGCGCGAGTAGGCGCCGCGCTCACCGGCATCGACAGCGGTGCCGCAGTGGCAGGTCGCGGCGTAGCGCAGACGCATCACCCTGGTCTCGGGCTGGGCGGTCATCGTTCGTCCTTCGGGGTCGTGGAGCGAGGGGTCAGATGCTGGGCACGCACTGCCCGTTGCCGAGGACGGAGAGCGCGAAGCGGTCGCCGACACCGAAGCCGGTCTGCCCGCTGTTCTCCGCCGCCATGAGCTCGCGCGGGTCGTGGACGTGGTCGGCGCCGAGGACGTGGCCGATCTCGTGCATGACCACTGCCTGCACGTTGGCGGCGCCCTGGGGCGATGCCAACCCGGGCGTGAGGTCCGCCGTGTCGAGCCAGATGGTTCCGCTCACGTACGTGAGGTGACCGTGCGTGTCGCGGATGGGGCGGCCGCCGCCCAACCCGGCGGTGTTGCCGCTGAGCTGGGGCTGCTCGGTCGGGTCGCTCCAGGCGATGAGGACCGGCGCCCACCGATCGCCGTACCTGTCCGGCTGGTAGAGAGCGCGGTCCGTGCTGGGAGTCTCGTGGCTCGCGCCGTCGTCGACGAAGTCCAACCCCGTCGCCTTCGACACCTCCGCGACGGCTGCCGTGATCGCGGCGTGGCCCCGCGCACCGGCTCCCGGTCGGTCCCGCACGACGAAGTGGATAGACCGGCACGGGTCGAAGGTGACCGGCCCCGACCCGTCCGGCTGCGTCGCGATTAACGCGTAGCGCGAGGAGCTCGGGATGTCCGTGATGAGCACCGGTGGCAGGACCCGAGCATCCGAACCAGAACCGGAGGAAGGGTGCGGTGTGCCTGAGTCCGGCCGCGCGGCGAGGAGCCGGTTCGTCCACTCTCCGGCGTGGGGAGCGCCGTAGTACCCGCCCACGACGAGCGCGACCACGATGGTCAGGGAGGTGCTCCGGTGCCGGTGCGACCGTGGCCCGGTCTGGACGGCGCGATGACGGCCGGGCTCCCAGGCGCGAGGGTCGTGTCGCGACGAACGCCCACCCGGCCACAGCACCTGCTCGGGGTCCGGGTTCGTCAGGTCCAGGCGGTCCAGCTCCTCGAGCTTGCGCAGCATCTCGCGCTGTCGACGACCCGGTCCACCGGTGAGCGCGTCCACCCGCGCGCGAAGTCCCCCGTTCGGCACCCGGTCAACCTAGGAGCGTGTCGGGGTGCGTTCCCGCAGGTCAGGCGCGAGACCGGCCGAACGGATGATGCAGGGAGGTGAGGCTGGGGCCGCGCACGTTCACGTAGGTGTGGACGCAGCGTGGGGGTGCTGTGGGTGGGGCGCGGCGGCGCCGGTCGGGAGGCTGGAGGCACATCCAGCACCCACCACCGAGGAGCCACCATGACCATCACCACCCACACCGACGAGCGCCCCTGGATCCAGGAGATGGTCGTCGTCCACCGCGCCTTCCGACGCGAGTTCCCCGCGGCCGCCGCGATGGTGCGGCGCACCGCCGCGGGCGACACCCAGCGCGCGAAGGTCGTCGCTGACCACATCCGGCTCGGCCTGGCCGGGCTGCACATGCACCACACCGGCGAGGACGTCCTGCTCTGGCCGCTGCTCCTCGAGCGGGCCGCCCCGTCCACGGGTCTCGTCGAGACGATGCAGGCCCAGCACTACGGCGTCGAGGCCCGCACCGAGGCCATCCTCCCGGCACTCGACGCCTGGCAGGCGAGGCCGACCAGGGCATCCGGCGAGCACCTCGCCGCCCTGATCTACGACTTCGCCGCCGCCCTGTTCGAGCACCTCGACCTCGAGGAGCGCGAGATCCTCCCGCTCGCCGAGCGGTACGTCACCGCCGCGGAGTGGAACCAGCTGGCCAACCACGGCAAGGACTCGATGCGGCCGAACGAGCTGCCCATCATGTTCGGCCTCGTGCTCGAGGAGGCGACCCCCGAGGAGCGGGCGCGGCTGCTCGCCAACCTCCCGGCCCCGGTCCGGCTGCTGCTGCGGACGGTCGGCGCGTGGCAGTTCGCGCGCTACGTCAGGCGCGTGCGCGGCTGAGGACGGCGGCGGCCCGGGCCCGGACCTCGGCGTCGCCCGCCACCCGGCCGAGCTCCCACTCGCGGGTGAAGGTCGCCTCGTCGAGGGCCTGCCGGGTGGCGTCGAGGCCGCGGTCGGACAAGGCACGCGAGACCGGGAAGGTGTGCGCGACGGCGTCAGCCGCCGAGACGTCGGCCGCGGCACCGAAGAGCCAGGCGGCGCCGGCCGGGTCGCTCACCCGCAGGGCCAGCGCGGCCAGGGCAGGCAGCGTGTAGCCGAGCGGCCAGCTGAGCCGGCCCTCGAGGCCGAGGTCGAGTGCCTCGCCGAGCAGCGCGGCGGTCTGCGCCTCCTCCCCAAGCAGCTCGGTGAGGGTCGCCTGCAGGTTGAGCGAGGTGGCCAGCGAGAACGGGTTGCCGAGCGCGCGGGCTCCCTCGACGACGAGGTCGAGGAGGCCGGCGGCAGCCTCGAGGTCGCCCGACACCAGCGCGGCCTGGGCCTGCCCGCCCGCGGGTCGCGCCCTGCCGGACGGCTGATCGTGACCCTGAACCCGTGCGAAGACACGCCCTCGGCGGCCGAGGACCTGCTGGTCCGCTTCACCCGCGTCTGGACGCCGGACCGCATGGCGGCCTAAGCCTGACGGCATGTCGCACAACACCTTCGGCCATCTGTTCCGCGTGACCACCTGGGGCGAGAGCCACGGGCCGGCGATCGGCTGCGTGGTCGACGGCTGCCCGCCCAATATCCCGC
>JACXUW010000685.1 GCA_014763705.1 Micrococcales bacterium
GTCTCGATGACCACCGCGGGCCCGTCGACGGGCATGTCTGAGGCAAGCGCTCGCGCGCGGGAATCGGCGACCACCGCCGTGACGGCTCCCGCAAGAGCGCGGGGTCCGGTGACGATGGGGATGCCGACGGGGGCGGCCCTGTGTACGGCCGCGTCGATGTCGGCGCGCGGCCCGTCGATGGCGACGATCACGGGAACCGCCGGCGCCGCCTGCGCGATCGCGGCCGGCAGGTCGACGACCGGCTCGCTGAGGGCGTACACGGCGATGATGTCGACCTGGTCGTCCGCGCCGACCGTGCGGAGGACGTCGGGAAACGTCGGCCCGGGGCGGCCGGTGTCGACAGGGTTCTCTTGGAAGGTCAGCGGGGGCAGAAGCGTCCCGAGCCGTTCGCGCGTGTGCCCGTGCAGGCGGGGGAGGTTCCACCCCTGAGCAGTCGCATGGTCATCGACAATCAGACCCGGACCGGCCTGCGCCGTCACGAGCGCGACTCCCGGAGAGACTGCCGCGGGCAGTCGGAGACGCGAGAGCGCGATGCTCGCTGCCACCAGGGCGTCCTCGTCGTCGACGACAACCGCCCCGGCCTGCGCGAGCACCGATCTCGTCGTCCGCCAGCCGGTCGCCAGGGCGCCTGTGTGCGACTGGGCGAAGGCGGACTCGGTGCGCCGCCCAACGACCAGCGCGATCACGGGCTTGAGGGATGCCGCGTGCCGTACCGCACCGAGTAGATCGACGCCATCGTCCACGCTTTCCAGGTGCAACGCTATCGCGGTGGTCGAGGGGTCGGTCGCAGCGTGCCGCACCACATCGGCGTGGGACACTCCCATGCCCCCGCCGATGCCCACCCCGAGCGACACTCCGGCGCCCGCGGCGGCCAGTCGGAACGACAGCATGTGGTTCACCCCTCCGCTGGAGGCGATCACCGCGATGCATCCCGGCTGCAGCGCCGCCGCCCCGGGAACGAAGCTCGCGCGCAGGCGGCGGCGGGGTACAAAGAACCCCGACGTGTTCGGTCCGAGGACCCGTATGCCGCTCGTGCGCGCGGCGGCCTCGGTGTCGCGCTGAGTGGCGCGGCCGTCGTCGCCGATCTCGGCGAACCCTCCCGCACACACCAGTGC
>JACXUW010000002.1 GCA_014763705.1 Micrococcales bacterium
GTTCATGCCATCGCCCCCGTGCCTCGTACGGCCAGCTGATCGCGGTTGGCCGCGACGCAGCCCCGGATGGCGGTCTGCGCGGCCGCGAGGCTGCGCACCAGCCGCGACGAGCCGACCTTCCGCGGTGCCTTGGCGCCCTTGGCAAAGACATCGGCCGTGCCGGGGTCCCACGCCAGGGTCGCGGTCACCGGGAGCCGCAGCACCTTCTGGACCTCGCGCGCCGAGTACGGCCGACCTTCGCCGACGAGCAGCATCCCGAGCGAGTCCGTGGCGCCGACAGCCTCGAACCCGGTCAGCAACGTCTCAGCCCAGGAGCGCGCGGCCGCGAGAGACACCAGGTCGCTACGCGTCACCAGGAGCGCGACGTCGGCGCCGTAGATGAGCGGCTCAGGGCCTCCGGCGAGGCCGAGTCGGCCGGCGTCGACGATCACGTCCTGGCCGGTCGCCTCGAGCGCCTTGAGCTCCGTCCCGAGCGTGTCCCACAGCGGCAGCAGGCTGCGGGCTTGCCCGTGCGAGCGGGTGCCAGGCAGCAGCGACACAGTCGCTGTGTCGGAGCCGGGCATCCGTACGGTCGCCTCGGCGATGGCGGTGGTGAGGTCGCCGTGGTGGTCCGCGAGAGCCAGGTCTACGAGGGAGCTCGACGGAGCGGACTCGGCTCGCAGGTAGCCGGCGAAGATGGCGGAGCCCCCGGTGGGGTCGGCGTCGACGAGGAGGACGGGCCTGGGCCACGTCAGGGCGAGCCCGACGGCCGTCGCAGTGACACCGGGTGACCCGGAGGCCGAGAACAACGCGATGAGGGCCACGGGTCAGCGCTCCCGGCTGTCGAGGACGAGCGCCACGTTCCCGGTGGCGGCGCGAGCGGCCAGCTCGGCGGCCTGCGCTTCGGGGACCTCGAGCGACACCACGGTCTGGCCGTTCTCGCCGTCCGGGGAGAGACCGACCACGGCGGCGGAGATGGTGGCCGGCGGGACCTGGCCGACCTCGCCCTGCTGCCCGGGGGTGGCCACGACCCGGACGTGGTCGCCAGCCAGCAGCTGTAGTCCGGGCATGAGGGAGGGGGGCAGCGCGACCCCGACGACGGACATCCCCTGCTCGGGCAGCACCGCGGTGCTGACGCTGTTCGGCGTGACGAGGCTGCCGGCCGCCATGTCTTTGACCGCTCGCTGCCCGACGAGGTCGGCCAGGTCGGCGCCGGGCACGCTCGTCAGGGCCGGGTCGACACCGACCTGGACAGTGATGAGGTCGGCCTGGGTGACGGTCTCACCCCGCGCGACGTCCTGCCGCAGCGCCACCACCTCATGGGTGTTGCTCGTCGAGGACCACGTCCATACACCGAGGAGCGCGCCGAGGCACACGGCCGCGAACGACATGGCGACCAGGGCAGGACGCCGGCGTAGTCGCGGCGCGGGCACGACCGGCGCCGGCGATGAGACCGTGCTGTCCTCGGCCGTCCCGATGCGCAGTGTCTTCGCTGCTGTCGATGCGGTCGGTCGCGTCGTGGTCGACATCGTGTGTTCCCCTCGAAGAGTCGGCTCAGCTGCTGAGCACCTGGGCTTCGCCCATCTCGATCGTGCTCGTGCTGGTGAAGTCCAGTGGGATGGTCCCGGTCTGGCCGATCCCGGCCCAGGTGACGAGCCAGTAGGTTGTGGCCCGCACGGTGTAGGTGCCCTGGCGCGTGTACGTGTGACCGCACGTAGGCGAGGACCGCTTGCCGTAGGAGTTCGCGTACGGCGTCCCGGGCCCGTGGCAGGTCACAGTGGTGCCGTCGCCCATCGTCCAGACTGTCCGCTGCGCCTTCGCCGTCGCCGTGACCGTGAAGCCACCGGTCGAGACCGACCGCGTCTGCGGACCCCACGTCGTCGTCCCCGGGGCGGCTGCCCACATCCAGGTCGGCATCCCGATGACCCCCACACTTCCGGCGCGAGGCTCGGGCACGATGCCGATGGTGATGGCCCGCAGGTTCATCTGGGCGACTGCCTGCTGCGCGAGCACCCTGGGGTTCGGTGGCGCTCCCCCGGGTGGGGTGGCCAGCCAGATCCAGAAGACCGCGCCGGCCACGGCGCCGACTCCGACCGGCCGGAAGCACTCGTAGACCTGACCGTCGGCGTGCCCCTCCCAGGCTGGGTCGGTCAGCGGTGGCTGCGGCTTCCGCGCCGTGCAGTAGGCGTTCTGGCTCTGCGCCCACCACCCTTTGTCGGACGAGCAGGGCACCTCGGCCGGCGGCGTGACTAGGTTGTTGACGCACGCGCGGGCGGCGACCGGCTTGTCCCGGCCGACGTGCGAGTCGCCCGGACCTGTCTGGTCACCCGGTCCTCCGTTGTCGCCGGGCGGCGCGACGATGATGATGCAGACACCGGTCCGCGGGGACGGCACCTTTCCAGGCGGACAGGTGATGGGCGGGTCGGACGCCAGCGCCGGCGTTGAGCCACCCAGGAGGACCGCGATGGCGCCCAGCGCGGCGAGAGCGATCCTTGTCAGCATGGCTCGCCCTTGAGGGTGTCGACCGTGACGAAGAAGCCGTTCGACGTCTTCACGACCGTGTACGTGTACTTCTGCCGGTCCGGACGTCCGGATCGCACGACGGACTTGCCTGCCTTGTCGACGATGTCGACTCTCGAGACGTCAACACACGCTGTGACGGTGAAGGTCTTGCCGTCCTTGGTCGTGGCCTGCGCAGACTCCACCGAGGAGCGACCGACCTGCGCCCAGCCCTGCGCCTGCAGCGAGCCGAGCTCGACGCGGGCCTGGTCCGCAGCCTGGTCGCGGGCGACGGTGGCGATCAGGCTCAGGCTCTTCGCCGGGTCAGTGGCCACGTCGTCGAGGACGCCCCAGTAGCGGGTCACCGTGTCTGCTGCGGCAATCCGATCCTTCTCGGCCGGTGTCGAGTTGGTCGGTGTGGGGGTCGCGCTGGTCGAGGGCTGCGGGCTGGATGGGGCAGGCGTCGCAGACGGCGCGACCGTCGACGACGAGGGCGACGGTTGCGCGTCGTTGCACGCCGACGTCAGCAGGGTGGCGGCGAGCAGCACGACGAGGCCGCGGGCGCGGTGAGGGCTTCGGGTCGTCATGTGCGTCTCCTCGATCTCCGCGGGCCAATGCCGTTCGTGGCCAGCGCAGGGACACTATCGCCGTGACTTGATACATTAGCACTAGTGCAGTCGAGCGACTTGCCCCAGCGGGGGAGACGGTAAATCGGAGTGGCAACGCTGAGGGAGCTGCCGACAGGAGACCCATGCGACACACGCCAGCCCCTGAGCGTCGGCTCCACCCATCGAGTCGACGCTCGCGCCCCGCGCCTGCTTCCCATCCTGCGAAGTTAGCCCTCTGAAGCTCACAATGCATCCTGAAGCGTCGTCAATATATCTATGGACATACTGATAGCAACTGCTAGCGACGTAGGATTGGCGGATGGAGTCCGCCGGCATCCCCGACCTTGCCGACAAGCTGCAGCACCTCTTCAAGACCATCCCGCAGGACCAGGGCCGCGGTTGGTTCACCAACGAGGCAGTGGTGCGCGAACTGGCCGAGCGCGGCGTGACGGTGACGGTGCAGCACCTCAGCAACCTTCGCAATGGTCGTCGGAGCAATCCTTCGGCCCGTCTCCTGGGTTCGATCGCAGACGTCTTCGGCGTCCCCGTCGGCTACTTCTTCGACCAGGACGAACAGCGACGCGTGAACGAGGACCTCGAAACGCTCTCGCAACTACGTCGCGTGGGCGGGCTCCGTCTGCGCGGCGGCGAGCTCAGCCCAGAGGGCATCGTGCAGCTCATTGCGGCCCTCCAGGAAGTGGCGCGGACCGAAGAAGGACGTCCCGGGGAGAAGTGACCAGATGTCTTCGTGGCGACACCACAGAGCCGTGCGCACCGGCCGATCACTCATCTCGCCCGGTACGACCGCGGATGAACTTGTCGCCGCGTTGTCGCGACACCGTCGGCGCGAAATGGTCATCCTGCCGGTGGCGTTGTCCGGCAACGCACCATCCGGCGCTTGGATCCCCACCGACGACCGCGACTACCTGCTGGTGCCGGCGACCGCGTCGCCGACTCGTCGTCGCTCGATCCTCTGCCACGAGGTCGGCCACATCCTGCTGCACCACGACCCCGCCCTGCACGACGGCCTGACCACCGACCAGATGCGGTCACTCGCACCGAACCTGCCTCTCGACACCACCCGTCGGATGCTGCAGCGTACGGGCTACACCGACATCGAAGAGGCTGACGCCGAGCACGTGGGCACAGCGCTGTCCGCTGCCCTCGAGGACGTCGCCCGGGCAGCCGAGTGGGAGTCGTCCTCCCGCCTTTCTTCGCGGCTGCGATGACGGTCGCCGCTCTGCTTGCGGTCGCCGCCCTGTGGGGCACGGCCGGTTACCGCGTCTACCTGGCGCGCCGCAGACCCGCAGCCTGGCGAAACGCGCTGGCGCTGAGCGTCACGTCCATCGCGGCAGCCGCGACTGGTCACCTTGTGCGGGCGCGCCTCGATGAGTGGCTCGGCTTGGCGAACGTCACGAACCTGGGGAGCCGACTGGCCCTCTGCATCGCTGTCGCGTCGGCGCAGCTCTACTTGCTGGAGATCCGCGAGTCCGACGCGTCCCGACCCCGCCGGCGTCGAATCACGGTGGCCGCCGCGGCCATGGCTGCCCTGTCCGTCGCCGCATGGGCCCTGGCGCCGATCCACGACGCGGAACTGGTCGACCTTGCAGACGCCCCGCGCCACCCCGCCAGCGCGATCTACGCCGTGATGATCTATCTCTACGTGGCCTGGTTCCAGGTCGACCTCGCTCGCTTTTCACTCCACAACGTCAAGGCGGCTCGCACCAAAGACCCACCCGCAGCCGTGGCCGTTGCGCTGATCGGGGCATCCGCGTGCGCCGCGATCGCACTGCTCCTGGCTTGGACAGCTCACAACCTGAGCGAGCAGCTCCTCGCCAGTCCGACTCCCGTCCTGGATCGGCTGGCCGCCGGCCTGTTCCCGGTTCCGATTGCGCTGCTGGCCACCGGACTGCTCGCTCTGCCCCTGCTACCGAGGGTCGCCCACAGGGTCGCGGCACGCCGTCTGGTGCTGCGCCTGGATCCGCTGTGGCACGCGCTCGTGAGCCGGCACCCGCACGTCTACCTGCCACCACGGCAGGACCGCTTCCGACAGTTGCTGGATCCGAGGCTAGCGGCGCAACGTCGGCTCATCGAGATCTCCGATGCGCTCGAGGAGCACGGAGTGGAGCCGCCTCGCACGCTCCACGAGCTCGCCAGGGCGGTCGACGCGCGGCCGGCGCAGAGTGACCTGACCGCGAAGGACGCCCTGGTTCGCTTGGACGACGCGCCATGGCCCCAACCGCTCATCGATCTCAGCAAGGCGCTGCAGGCCGACCGAAAGGATCGAGGAGGGAAGGATGCGTCCGAGCTCGGACGACCACGATCTGGCACGGCTGGCTGAGGCACGGTCGACGCCGGTCGCGCGCTTGATCGCCGGTGTCCTGACTCCTGCGAACGTCGTTCTGGCCTTGACCGTTTACATCGCGTTCAAGTACGCACCGAGCGTGGTAGCGGCCATCTCATGGTGGCTCGTCGCCGTGTTCCTCGTGGTCGGCATCCCGTACCTCATCCTTCTCCGCGCACTACGACGCGGCTCGGCCAGCGACCGCCAGGTGGTCCGCCGTTCCCAGCGACCAGCTCTCATGGCCTCCGCCGCCGCGGCCGTCGTCCTGGCCCTGGTTGTCCTTTACTTTGGCGGCGCCCCACGGCCATTGGTTTGGCTGATCCTCGCGATGACCTGCGGGCTCGTCGCGATGGCGATAACGAGCACGGTGTGGAAGGCCTCGATGCACCTCGCCGTCGCCTCTGGCGCTGTCGCGGTTCTGGCGCTAGAGAACCGGCTCGCGGGAGCCTTCGCTGCGCTGTTCCTTCCTCTGATCGCGTGGGCGAGGTGGCGCGAGGGCCGACACAGCGTCAGCCAACTGCTGGGAGGCGCTCTGATCGGAGCCGCGGCTGCAGGTGTCGTCTACGGACTGCTCCGGTGACGAAACGCACTCTTCATTCGTCGTCCCGGCCGTGCCGCGAGCTCGCGACTGCCACCGTGACCGCCTCGACGCTGACGTTCAGCGCAGACGCCAGTGCCTGCAACGAGGCGGATGACGGCAGCCGCTCGAAATTGCCCGCCTCCCACCGCGCATAGGTAGGGAGTGACACATGCGCCTGCTCGGCGACCTGCCGTGCGCTCAAACCGGCGAGGACTCGCAGCCGACGCAGGTCCGGGCGCCCCCACACGGGTAGAAGGAGTTCGGCGGGCTGCACCCCAAGGACAGCTGCGATCCGATGCAGGATCTCGGGCCGCGGTTCCGACGCGCCCCGCTCCCAGCGCGAAACACGCTCTCCCCCAGCGACTCCGACTTGATAGGCCAAGTCGTGCTGCGTCAAGCCAGCCCTCTCACGCGCAGCACGCAGGGCAGCCCTGTCCACTACAGATCCCGTGAGCATTGCGAACACCCTAGTGCGGGCGTCGCCGCCGAGCCCATGCCCGTGCTGCGATACCCAATTTCGAAGATGCATCGGCACTACGCGACGACTGGCACCTGATTGTGCTGCAGTCCCATACCACCTGCCACCTGTATAACGTCTGTTCACCGATCTCTCGCTTCATGCACCGCCGGATCGTGCACCCCTGCGCCTGCCACCGGCCGTCCCCGAAATCACCGATCTCCTCAGGGAAGGAGGGAGACGTCGACGACGGCCCAGAGAAGTCCGGCACCCAGACCCACGACGACCGAAATCGCCGCTCCCAGCTGCGCTGTCCGCGCGGACCACGGACGCGGGGCCGCCAGCCCCGCCGCGGGTTCCGCTCGAGCCAGGGCGGGTGCCACCCACCGGAGGTAGTAGAACAGCGACACCAGCGAGTTGCCGAGGACGACGACCGTGAGCCACGGCATCCCGCCGTCCCACGCCGCGGTCGCGGTCGTCAGCTTGCCGACGAACACCGCCGTCGGGGGCGTGCCGACCAGGCCGAGAAGAGCGACGACGAGGGCGACGGCCAACCCCGGCCGACGACGGAGGAGTCCGGCGTAACCCGCGAGGTCGCGCACGTCCGGGAGCGCCGTCGTCACGGCGAAGGCGGCGATGTTGGTCACCGCGTAGGCGGCCAGGTACAGCAGCATCGACGGCAGCGCCAGGTCGCTCGTGCCCGCGACCGCGACGGGGACCAGGAGGTAGCCCGCCTGGCTCACGGTCGACCAGCCGAGGAGTCGTCGCGGGTCCTCCTGGCCGAACGCGGCGAGGTTGCCCAGGGTCATGCTCGCCGTGGCGATGACTGCGACGAGCAGGCCCCAGGCGAGGGTGTCGGGGAGGGCGAGGAGCAGGCGGTACAACGCGATGACGGCACCGATCTTCGGCACTGTCGTGACGAAGGCCGCGGCGAGCCCGGTGGAGCCCTGCGCCGCGTCCGGGACCCAGAAGTGCGCCGGAACCGCTCCGGCTTCGAACGCCAGCCCGGCGACGACGAGGACGACCCCGGCGGCGACCGCGACGGTCGGCAGGCCCTCGAGGCGGGCGGCCAGGTCGGGGTAGCTGGTAGACCCGGCGAGCCCGTACACGAGCGTCACCCCGAGGAGCATGAGGATCCCGAAGATCGCCCCGACCAGGTAGGTCTTGAGCGCGGCCTCGGCGCCACGAGCAGTTCGGCGCAGCCCGACGAGGGCGTACACGGGCAGACTGGCGAGCAGGAACCCTACGGCAAGGACGAGGAGGTCACGTGCTCCCGTGAGCACCAGGGCGCCGGTGGCGGCGAACAGGACCAGGGCGTAGGTCTCGCTCTCGCGGTCGTTCCCGGCGACCTCGTCACCGGCCAGTAGCAGGACGAGCAGGGTCGCGACGGCGACGGTCACCCGTCCCGCGGTGGTCACGCCGTCGACGACGAAGGCACCCTCGAAGGCGGAGCCGGGCACGAGCGAGCCGAGGACGGCGGCGACGGCACACCCGAGGAGAGCGAGTGCGGCGACGGCCCGCAGGCGCCACTGGCGGCGACGTGCGGTGAACGAGCCGCCCAGCAGGCACACCAGTCCGCCCCCGAAGAGCAGCATCTCCGGCAGCATGGCCAGCGGTCGCATGTCCATCGACTCCACCGGCCTCACCCACCGAGAAGGCCGACGACCGACCTCGCGGCAGGCTCGACGACGTCCAGGAGGGGGCGCGGCGCGACACCGATGGCGAGCGAGAGCACCAGCAGGGGTGCGATGGCCCACAGCTCGTGACCTGCGACATCCGTGAAGCCACGGGAGGACGGTCCGAGGTCGCCGGTGAAGACCCGTGCGAGGGTCCAGAGGAACACCCCGGACACGACGAGGATCCCGAGCAGGCCGACCGCGCTCCACGGGACGGCGGCGATGCTGCCGGTGAAGATCTGGAACTCGGCGACGAACCCGGACAGCGCGGGCAGCCCGAGCGAGGCGAACGCGGCCACGGCGAACAGCCCCGTCGTGCGCGGCGCCGGCCCGGCCAGCCCTCCGAAGCGGTCGATCTCGTAGGTTCCCGAGCGGTCGAGGAACACACCGGCGATCAGGAACAGTGCTGCTGTGACGAGGCCGTGGCTCACCATCTGGGTCACCGCGCCGGACACGGCGATGCTCCGCGCCTCCGTCGTCCCCGACGACACGACCCCCGCCGCACCGACGGCGAGGACGACGTACCCCATGTGGTTGACCGACGTGTAGGCGATCATCCGCTTGAGGTCCTTCTGGGCCAACGCGACCAGGGCTCCCCACAGCACCGACACCAGCCCGACGACGAGCACGACCCAGGCCCACGCCCGCCAGGCCTCGGGCAGCAGGACCATCCCCAACCGGACGAACCCGTAGGTCCCGAGCTTGAGCAGCACCCCGGCCAGGACCGCCGACCCGACGGCGGGAGCGTCGGTGTGCGCGGGCGGCAGCCAGGTGTGGAACGGGACCGTCGGCGTCTTCACGGCCAGCCCGAGGAGGATCGCACCCAGCACCGCGGCCGCCACGGTTCCGCCACCGGCGAACGGGTCCTGCCGGGCGAGCTCCAGCATGTCGAACGTGTGCGGGTCGGCGGCGAGGTACAGGCCGATGAACCCCGCCAGCAGCGCGAGGGAGCCGAGGAAGGTGTAGAGGAAGAACTGCAGGGCCGAGCGGGCGCGGTCGCCGTGGCCCCACCCTGCGATCACGACGTACATGCCGACGATGGACAGGTCGAAGAAGACGAAGAAGAGGATGAGGTCCGCGGCGGCGAAGACGCCGAGACAGACCGTCTCCAGTGCGAGGAAGAGGGCGGCGCGGC
This sequence comes from Micrococcales bacterium, assembly GCA_014763705.1. Taxonomy (GTDB): domain Bacteria; phylum Actinomycetota; class Actinomycetes; order Actinomycetales; family Dermatophilaceae; genus Phycicoccus. Next base: position 9,279 of record JACXUW010000002.1, read on the forward strand.
TGCGTGGGCGGTCCGGGTCACGCACCGAGTACACGGCGCAGGCCAGGAAGACGACGGCGGTCATCGCGACGAGCGGGAGCGACAGCCCGTCGAGGCCGACGTGGTAGCTGGAGTCCACCCCGGGGATCCAGGGCACCTGCTCGTCGAAGGCCAGGGATCTGTCGGGCGGGGTCTCGTAGCGCCACCACAGGACCCCGACGAGCACGAGCTCGAGAGCCGACGCGAGCACCCACCCCCACCGGGCGGCGGTGGGACCGACACCGGGGACGAGCAGCAGCGACGCCGCCACGAGCGGAAGGAACACGGTCAGCGAGAGCACGGTCACCTCACGACGAGGAGCAGGACGACACCGAACGCGACGAGCGCGACGGCCTGGACGTAGTACTGGTGCAGCTGCCCGGTCTGCGGCCGCCGGGCCGCCCTCCCGGCCCGCCGGACGGCACCGGCGACCGCGAGGACCGTGCCGTGGATGCGCTGCTCGTCCACGGTCCCCGTGAACGACGCCACGCGGCGCGCTGCCGTGGCCACCCCGACGACGCCGGCCGAGATCCTCCGGTCGATGCCGTCCAGCGACTGCGCGAGCAGCACGGTCGGGCGGACCACGAAGTGGAGGACCGCATGCTCCACGCCACCCCAGGTCCGCACGAGGCCGACCCACCGGCCGTCGCGGCGGACGGGGCGCCACCAGAGCACGGCGATGACGAGCACCGAGAGCACACCGCTGCCGGCCATGCCCGACGCTCCGGGCTCGACGAGCGACCCCCCGACCACCTCTTCCACCCGCTGGGCGACCGCAGGGACGGCCAGAGCGCCCAGCAGCACCGCGGCCGTCGCCAGGACGGCGATCGCCCCTGCCAGCGAGCGGGGCACCCCTCCCCGGGCCTTCTCCTCCGAGCCCCGTAGCTCCCGGGCCGGTTCGGCCTCGTCCGGTCCGACGGGTGCCCACAGGACCCGCAGGACGACCCCCGCGTACGCGGCCGACAGCCCGGCGCCGACCACGGCGACCAGCCCGAGCACGGTGGACCGCTCGAAGGCCGCGGCCAGGACGAGGTCCTTGGTGGCCCACAGCGCCAGCGGCGGAACGCCCGCGAGCGAGAGCAACGCGACGGTCGCCGCGACCCGCACCAGCGGCCACTCCCCCACGGCGCCGCGCAACCCGTCCAGCGCCTTGGTGCCGAGGGCCGAGAGCCAGGCCCCGGCGGTGAGGAAGAGCGCGGCCTTCGTCGCGGCGTGGGCGACGAGGTGAGCCGTTCCCGCGGTCGTGGCACCGAGCCCGGCGGCGAGGACGACGAACCCCAGCTGGGCCGACGTCGAGGCCGCGAGGAGCTGCTTCAGGTCGCGCTGCCCCACCGAGACCAGCCCGAGGGCGACCGTCGTCAGGGCGCCCGACCACGCCGTGGCGGACCCGGCCCACGAGGTCGACAGCAGCAGCGGGTCAAGGCGCAGCAGGAGGTACCCACCCATGGCGACCATGGCGGCCGAGTGCAACAGCGCACTGACCGGCGCCGGACCGTCCATCGCCCGGGACAGCCAGAAGGCGAGGACGAGCTGGGCGGCCTTCCCGAGCGCTGCGACGAGCACGCCGGCAGCCAGGACGTCCCGCCACCCGGGTGGTGCGGTGGAGAGGTCGGCCAGTCCCAGTCCGGCACCCCCTGCCAGGGCCGCTCCCGCCGCGACGTACAGGCCGAGGTCGGCGGCCCGCGTCGTGAGGAAGGCGGTGAGGCCGGAGGCCACCCGCCGCCGCTCTCGCCACTCGAAGCCGATGAGGGCGTACGAGGTCGCGCCCATGACCTCCCAGGCGAGAAGGAGGGTGGGCAGTGTCGTCGCCGTGACGGTCAGCAGGGCGGCCGCCGTGAAGACCAGCATCAGGCCGTGGAAGCGGCGGCGTGACTCGCGGACGTCCGCCGCCCCGCCGAGCAGCGCGAGGGTCGCCACGACCGACACGACGGGGGCGACCACCGCCGCGAGGCCGTCGACCTCCAGCGCGAGGTCGGACCCCGCGAGGAACGGCACCCCGACGGACGGCCGCATCGTCGCGACGGCAACGGCCAGCAGGCTCGTCACCGCAGCAACGCCCACGCCCACCGCCGGCGCGGCGCGTCCGCGCACCGCCCAGGAAGGCGCCGTCACCAACGCGCCCCCCGCGACCGCGGGCAGCGCGACGAGAGCCCAGAGGGCGGTCTGCGCCAAGGTCATCCAGTCGAGCCCCTCATCCGGCCAGGTCCGTCGCGGAGTCGGTCATGTCGCTGCCGCGGTGGCGGTGGACGAGGGTGGCGACCGCGAACCCCATCGCCATCTCGACGGTCATCGCGGCCAGGACGACGAGGAGGAGCACCTGGCCGGTGGGGTCCGGGGCGAGGAACCACCACATCGCGCCGGCGGCCAGGATCACGGCGTTGACCATGACCTCCAGGCCCATCATCACCATGACGACGACCTGCTGGGAGATGGCGCCGCAGAGGCCGACCGCGAACAGGGCGGCCGCGACGAGCAGGACGGTCTGGAGGGTCATCGGCCGACGCCTCCCCGCTCTGGGTCGCGCGGCGTTCGCACGTCGAGGTCGTCGCCGAACCGGTCGTAGCGGGTGCGACCGGAGGCCAGGACGATCCCCCCGACGATGGTCGCGACCATGACTGGGCTGACGACGACCATGACGAGCATCTGCTTCCCCATGAGGGACTCACCCAGCGCGGCCGTGACGTCGGGCGACGGGACCCCACGGCGCACCGGCCACGGCACGAGCAGCGCTCCGGCGCCGAGGACGACGAAGGCGGCGACGGACACGGCGAGGGCGGCCCGCTTGTCGTGGACCATCGACATCGGCATCAGAGCCGGGTTCATCCCCATGTACATCACCATGTAGACGGCCATGACGGCCATCTCCATCACCATCATCAGGACCGTCACCACGCCGACGTAGTTCTGCTGGAGCAGCAGGAGGGCGAGCCCCACCGCCACGAAGGACAGCGCCAGCGCGTACGTGGCGCGGGCCATGGAGTCGACGACGAAGACGACGACCGCGGAGGCGACGGCCAGGACCCCGAGGACCCAGAAGCCGATGTCGACGAGCACCCCGCTCACCCCCGCACCGCGACGACGACGGCGACGACGAGGTCCTGCACGAGGACGGCGGGCAGCAGGACGACCCAACCGACCTCCATCAGCCGCTCCGGACGCACCGACGGCAGGGCCCGCCGGGCGAGGACGAACAGCGCGAGGAGCACACCGGCCTTCACGGGGACCCACAGCCACCCGGGGAGCACCGGTCCCGCACCGCCACCGAGGAACAGAGGGACGGCGAACAGGGCACCCGCCGCGAGCAGGGCGTACCGGCCCGCCTGCGCCAGGAGCCGGTCGACCCCGCTGAGCTCGGCGAACACCCCACCGGCCAGGTCGTGACCGGCCGGGACCGCGAACGGACCCCACACGGAGAAGGCGACGACGCCGAGACAGTAGACGGCGAACGCGACCGGCATCCAGACGACGAACCAGAGGCCGGACTGGGCCGCCGCCACGTCACCGAGCCGGAGACTGGCGGCTCCGACCCCCGGGGCGACAAGGGCGAACATCAGCGGCAGCTCGTAGGCCAACGCCAGGGCCAGGAAGCGGTACCCCCCGACGAGGGAGTGCGCCGAGTTGGCCCCCCAGCCGAGGAGCCAGACCAGGGCCCAGACGAGAACGTCCATGGTGTTGAACCACACGATGCCGACGTCGAGGTCGGACACCACGTGGTCGCCGAAGGGGACGACGGCGACCATGAGGAGGGCGGCGACCACGAGCCCGCTGCTTCCTACGCGCCACACCAGGGTGTCGGCCGACAGCGGTGCGCGGCGCCGCTGACGGAGCAGACGGGCCGTCTCGTCGACCACACGGGTCAGGCTCGGCCGCAGAGGAGCTCCCTCCGACCTCGCCGCCAGGACGCCGTCGAGAACGACCGCCCCCACGGCCAACGCGAGCAGGGCTGCGGCCCACAGGAGAAGACCCGGCAGACCGACGGTCGTGAGCGACGACGCGTCAGACATCGACGACCTCCCGGACCGCTGTGGCGCCCAGACTGGCGACGACGAGCCGCGCCTCCCCCACGTCGAGCCCGGTGACGAGAGCCGCCACCGTCTCGGGCCCCACGAGCTCCGCGCTGGAGACGTCGGCGCCCTCGTTGGAGGTCGCGGCTCGAGCCCGGTCGACCAGGACGAGGAGCCGGTCGCGGCAGTCGCCGACGAGCCAGTCCGGCACGTCGAACCCCGGTGCGGACTCCGCCGAGACGGTGCCGGCTCCCGCCAGCGACCACCGCATCGTCCGGGACCTCTCGATCCGGCGGCGCAGGCCCGACAGGACCGTCGCCGCGACCTCGTCCCGGCCGTCGAGTGCCGCGTCCCTCGCCCGTCGGGCGCGGGCGGCACCGTCCGCCCACCCGGCCAGGTCGAGCATGGCAGCAAGGTCGTCACAGCGCCGGGCCCCCAGCAGGGCCGCCCCGGCCTCGGTGGAGGCCCCTGCGGGCACGAAGGACCCGGTCGCAGCCACCACGAGATCCCCGTGCAAGACCAGGTCGAGGACCAGACCCGCCGGCCACGCGGGCAGAATCGGACCCAGCCGCAGCGGCAGCTCGTCCATCTCGAGCCCGTCACGGTCGTGCTCGGACGCGCCGGCGAGCGGGATCCCGTCCGGCGCCATGTCCATTTCGCCGTGGTCCATCCCGCCGTGGTCCATCTCGCCGTGGCCTGTGGAGTCGTCGGCGCGTGCCGGGTCGCCACTCGCCGACCCGGACCGTCCGTCGGCATCCGTGCGTTGTGTCCCGTCGTCCACGAGGTCCAGCACCGCGGCGTCGAGCACGTCCGCCACGGCGGCCGCGCTCTCGGCGCGGCCACGGGCACGAGGTCCCGGCATGGCATCCCAGTGTCGCTCGACGATCTCGGCCATCTCGCCGTCCGCACGGCCGGTGACGACGAGGACGTCGGCGGACGCCGGCGAGAGCGCCAGTCGCCACCCTCGGGCGCGCACGGCCCGTTCCACAGCGACCCGGACCTCCCACGAGCCCGGGCACTCGACGACGAGGACACGCGCGGCGCGGACGGCCCGTCGTGCGAGCCAGGACCTCACGCCCACCGCAGCGCCCCTTCCCGCCAGGCCCAGGCGACGGCCACGAGAAGCGCACCGAGGAAGACGAACATCTCGGTGACGGCGCTCGCGCCCAGGTCTGCGACGACGACCGCCCACGGGTACATGAAGAGCATCTCGACGTCGAAGGCAAGGAACAAGAGCGTCGCGAGGTACCACCGCACGTGGAAGCGCGAGAGGGCATGGGCGTCCGGCTCCCAGCCGGACTGGTACGGCAACGGGCGGAGCGCACCACGCCACGGCACGAGCAGCCAGTGGACGGCGTACACGACGGCGACCCCGCCGACGGCGAGGATCGCCATCGCGAGCAGGCCACTCATGTCCGCACCGTCGCCCGGGTCGGCAGGCGCACCTCGAGGGTCGCCCCTCGACCCGGCCCACCGCTCTGCGCCGTGATGGATCCGCCGTGGGCGTCGACGATGGCGCGGCTGATGGTCAGCCCGATGCCCGAGCCCCGGTCGGTGCGGTCGCGGGCCGTGTCGCCCCGGTAGAACCGCTCGAACACGTGGGGCAGCTGGTCGTCACCGATGCCCTCACCGTCGTCCTGCACGGTGATGACGACCTCCTCGGCCTCGACCCTGCTGCCGATCCGCACGTGGCCCCCGCCCGGGGTGTGCCTCACCGCGTTGTCCAACAGATTCGTCAGCACCTGTCCGAAGCGCTGCGCGTCCACCCGCACGGTCGGCGCCGGACCCGTCCTGTCGACGCGTTCGAGCGAGACCGCCTTGTCCTCGAACCGGGGCCGGACGGTGGCGACGGCGGTGTCCACCAGCCTGGCCACCGGGACCTCGCGCAGGTCGAGGGAGAGCCGGCCCTCCTCCGCGCGGCTCACGTCCTCCAGGTCGGCCGCCAACCTGGACAGACGGATCACCTGCTGCGCCATGATCCCGCTCGTGTCCGGGCCCCACGCGGCGACGCCGTCGTCGAGCGCCTCGAGGTAGGCCGAGCAGGTCGCCAGCGGCGTTCGCATCTCGTGGGCCAGGTCCGCCAACAGCCGGCGTCGGGTGTCCTCGGTGGTCTGGAGGCGCATCGCCATCTCGTTGAAGGACTCCGCGAACACGTCGAGCTCCGCACCCGCCCCGGTCGGTGCCACCCGCCGGTCGTAGCGGCCGCCGGCGATCGCGCGAGCCGCCGACGACAGGTCGTCCAGCGGGCGACGCAACCGCCGGGCCATGACCCAGGTGACCACCCCCGCACTGACGATCGCGATGAGGAAAGCGACCCCGAAGGCCAACAGGCTGGAGTCGAGGTAGGCCCGCTCGACGTGGTCGACCTGGCTGTCGTTCAGCGACCCACGGGCCCGCAGCAGGTGCGCGTGGAAGAGCGGGGGCCCGAGGACTGCCGCGACCACAGCAGCCGTGACCACACTGGCCACGAGCACCCCGAGCTGCGCGAGCATCAGCCGCGTCGCGAAGCCGTCCCACCGCCCCGCCCGAGGCGCGGTCATGACGGCAGCATCCGGTAGCCGACCCCGCGGACCGTCTCGACGAAACGTGCACCGCCCGCGTCGTCACCGAGCTTGCGCCGCAGATGCGCGACGTGGACGTCGACGATGTGCTCGTCCCCGACCCAGGCCGGGTCCCAGACCTCGTCGATCAGCTGCCGCCGCGCCCAGGCATACCGCGGTCTGCTGGACAGGACCTCGAGGAGGTCGAACTCGGTCCGGGTGAGGTCGACGAGGTGTCCGCCCAGGAACACCTGCCGCGCCCCCGGGTCGATCTCCAGGTCACCGAACACCCGGGTGTCGGCACCGTCCGGGACCGAACCGCTGCGGGGTCGACGGAGCAGCACGTGGACCCGGGCGACGAGCTCGCGCACACTGAACGGCTTGGTCATGTAGTCGTCGGCCCCCACCGAGAGCCCGACGATCCGGTCCGTCTCCTCCGACCGCGCCGTGAGCATGAGGACGTAGCAGTCGCTGAAGGTCCGCACCTGGCGGCACACCTCGATCCCGTCCATTCCGGGCAGGCCGAGGTCGAGGACGATGACGTCCGGCGCCGCCTCCCGCGCCCTGCGGACCGCCTCCGGACCGGTCGTGACCCTCTGGGTGCGGTAGCCGGCACGCTCCAGGTAGGTGCACACCATCGCGGCCAGGGCCGTCTCGTCGTCGACGACGAGCACCGTGGCCGGTGGCATCTCGTCCGGGGCAGGCACGTCGCCAGTCTGTCGGATCGGCCACCGGGACGACGAGGGCCCGGGGCCGCGCTCCACCATCCTTCGTCGATTCTTCATGGAACCTGAACCTGCGGCTGAGACGCTCGATGCCCGCCGACCGGGGCGGCCAGCCGCCCCCGATCTCGACCCCGAGCCCTGGAGACGCCACTCATGCCTCGCCGGCCAGCCGCCGCTCGTCCTCACCGCATCGCCCTCAACCTCGCGACCACGGCCGTCGCAGCGCTGCTCCTCGCCTCGTGCGTCTCCCCCTCTCAGGATCCCGACCGCGGCGCGTCGAGCGCGGACGCACGTCCGATGGGACACATCCACGCCGTCGCGTCGGACCCCGGCAGCGGAGACGTCCTCCTGGCGACGCACGGCGGTCTGTTCCGGCTCGGTCCGTCCGGGACCACGCCGGTGGGGCCAGCCGTCGACCTCATGGGCTTCGCCGTCGCTCCCGACGGCGCCTACCTCGCGTCCGGCCACCCCGGCCCCGGCACCGACCTGGACCAGCCCGTCGGGCTCATCCGGTCCGAGGACGGCGGGCAGTCCTGGTCCGCGGTCTCCCGGGCCGGGAAGTCCGACTTCCACACCCTCACCGTGGGCCCCGGTGTCGTCGCGGGCTTCGACGGAGCCCTGCGAGTCGGCACCGACGGCTCCTCCTGGCAGCAACGTCCGATCCCGGCGCCACCGCGCACGCTGTCGGCCTCGCCCAGCGGCGACCGGCTGCTCGCGACCACCGAGCAGGGTCTGCTCTCGTCCGAGGACCAGGGCCGGGCCTGGGCACCGGTCGCGACGCCGGACCTGCTCGTCACCGTCGCGTGGGCCGACGCCGACACCCTCGTCGGGGTGAGCGTCACCGGCACCCTGGTCATCAGCGAGGACGCCGGCGGCACCTGGACGGCCGGCGGGTCGGTCGGTCAGGCCTCCGCGGTGTCCGCCACGCGCACCGCCGACGGGCTGGACGTCCTCCTCGTCGTCGGCGAGACCGTGGTGCGCACGACCGACCGTGGAGAGACCCTCGAACGGGTCGCCTGACCTCGCCCGTCGCCGGCGGACCGGCTCGGCCGACCCCTTCACGGCGTCGTCGATGCCCGGAAGCCTCGCAGCCGCAGGCTGTTGGTCACGACGAACACCGAGGAGAAGGCCATGGCCGCCCCGGCGATCAGGGGGTTGAGGAGGCCGAGCGCCGCCAGCGGGATCGCGGCCACGTTGTAGGCGAACGCCCAGAACAGGTTGCCCTTGATCGTCGCCAGGGTCCGCCGCGAGAGCCGGATGGCATCGACGGCGGCGGTCAGGTCGTCGCGCACGAGGGTGAGGTCGGAGGCCTCGATGGCCACGTCGGTTCCGGTCCCCATGCTGATCCCGAGGTCGGCCGTGGCCAGGGCAGCGGCGTCGTTGACGCCGTCACCGACCATGGCGACGACGCGGCCTTCCGCCTGGAGCGACCGCACGACGTCGACCTTGTCCTGCGGCAGCACCTCGGCGTGCACCTCGTCGATCCCGACCGCCGCCGCCACGGACCGCGCGGCGCGGTCGTTGTCGCCGGTCAGGAGCACCGGACGCAGCCCGAGGCCGCGCAGGGCCCGCACCGCGTCGGGGCTCGTCGACCGCACCGTGTCGGCGACGACGAGGAGGCCGCGGGCGACGCCGTCCCATGCGGCGAGGACGACGGTCGCGCCCTCCGCCTCGGACTCGGCCGCGACGGCGAGGAGCGCGTCGTCGACGACGACGTCGTGCTCGTCCCGCACCCATGAGGGGCGGCCGACCAGCACGGCCCGGCCGTCGACGACCCCCTGCACCCCGAGCCCGGCGGTCGACGAGAAGTCCTCGACCCCGGGCAGCCGGCCCCCGACGAGGTCGCGCCCCCCGTCCGCGACGGCCCGGGCGATCGGGTGCTCCGAGGCACTCTCGACCGCGCCGGCCAGGCGGGCGACGTCGTCGCGATCCTCCCCCGTGGCGGGCACGACCTCGACGAGCCGCATCCGTCCGCTCGTCACGGTGCCGGTCTTGTCCAGCACGACGGTGTCGACGACCCGGGTCGACTCCAGGACCTCCGGACCCTTGATGAGGATGCCGAGCTGCGCCCCACGACCGGTCCCGACGAGCAGGGCGGTCGGCGTGGCGAGCCCCAGAGCACAGGGGCAGGCGATGATGAGCACCGCGACAGCGGCCGTGAAGGCCGCCGCCGCCGGGTGTCCGAGGAGCAGCCAGACCGCGAGGGTCGCCAGGGCCAGGACGATGACAACCGGCACGAACACGGCCGAGACCCGGTCGGCCAGCCGCTGGACCTCCGCCTTGCCGCTCTGCGCGTCCTCGACGAGCCGCGCCATCCGGGCGAGCTGGGTGTCGGACCCGACCCGGGTGGCCCGCACGACGAGCCGACCGCCGGCGTTGACGGTGGCGCCGACAACGGCGTCCTCCGGACCCACCTCCACCGGGATCGACTCCCCCGTGAGCATGGACACGTCGACCGCCGACGTCCCGGACTCGACGACGCCGTCCGTGGCGACCTTCTCACCGGGCCGGACGACGAACCGGTCCCCCACCGCGAGCTCCGACACCGGGATCCGGACCTCCGCCTCCTCCGGGGCGGCGCCGCGGAGCACGGCGACGTCCTTGGCGCCGAGGTCGAGCAGCGCGCGCAGCGCCGCGCCCGAGTCCCGCTTGGCCCGCGCCTCGAAGTACCGCCCGGCGAGGATGAAGACCGTGACCGCCGCCGCGACCTCGAGGTACAGGTGCGGCTCGGCACCCGCCGCGCTCGGCAGCAGCGTGAACTCCATCCGCATCCCGAGCTCGCCCGCCATCGTGAAGAGCAGCGCCCACAGGGACCACAGGTAGGCCGCGGCCACCCCGACCGAGATGAGGGTGTCCATCGTCGCCGCCCCGTGCCGGGCGTTCGTGACCGCTGCGCGATGGAACGGCAACGCGCCCCACACGACGACCGGCGAGGCCAGGGTGAGCGTCATCCACTGCCAGCCGTCGAACTGGAGCCACGGCACCATGCTGAGGACGACGACCGGGGCCGCGAGGACCGCCGACACCACGAGCCGCTGCCGCCAGCCGGCCGCCTCGTCCGGTTCGCCGGCGGTCGCCGTGTCAGCGGGCGTCGCCGACGGCTCGGACGGCAGCTGTGCGGTGTAACCGGTGGCCTCGACCGTCGCGACGAGGTCGGCGGCGCTGATGCCGTCGACGAAGGTGACCCGCGCCTTCTCGGTGGCGTAGTTCACCGTCGCGGTGACGCCGTCCATCCGGTTGAGCTTCTTCTCCACCCGGGCAGCGCACGAGGCACAGGTCATGCCGCCGATCACGAGCTCGGTGTCGTGTGTCGCGGCGCCTGCGGTGACGTCGGTCATGACTGGTCTTCCTTCCTGGTGCGGCCGCCAGCGTGTGGGTCAGGACGTGAGGTGGTAGTCGCCCGCCTCGTCCAGCGCGGCGACCACGTCCTCCTGGTCGAGGGGCTCCGCGCTCGTGACGGCGACGGCGGAGGCGTCCCCGGGCACGAGGTCGATCGTCACTCCGGTGACGCCATCGATCCCGGACAGCTCCTCGGTGACGGCGTGGACGCAGTGGTCGCAGGTGAGGCCGGTGACGCTGTAGGTCTGGGTGGGCATGGTGGTGTTCCTCTCGATGGGTGGTGGTGCGGTCAGGAGCGGACGAGCCGGGCGATGGCGTCCGACGCCTCGGTCAGCTTGACCTCGGCCTCGTCACCTCCGGCCCGGACCGCGTCGGTGACGCAGTGCCGGAGGTGTTCGTCGAGCAGGCCGAGGGCCACGGTCTCGAGGGCCTTCGTGGCGGCTGCGACCTGCGTGAGGATGTCGATGCAGTACACGTCCTCGTCGACCATCCGCTGCAGACCGCGGACCTGGCCTTCGATACGCCGCAGCCGGTTCTGCACCGCCTGCTTCTCCCCGATGTAGCCCGGGACCGTGTGTGCCATCTCCGCCTCCTCGCCTACCCCATGGGGGTATCACGAAGAAAGGTTATTACCCGTGGGGGGTATGCGTCAAGTGGCTCCCTCAGGGGCCCATCAGCAGGTCGGCCCGCCCTTGTTGTCGCACCTCGAGCGCGACCACGGCGACGGCGACGCCCAGCCACAGCAGGCGGCGAGCCCCCGAGGAAGGCGACCAGACCCAGGCCGGCCACCTCGACGTGAGAGCGCCGCACCCCGCGCGCAGCACCATGAGTCCCGCGCCCATGACAGCGGCAATGCCGAGCGGGTTGTACGTCCACGCGAGGCCGAGCTCGCCGCGAACGGTGAACACCGCCGCCCGCGTCGCTCCACACGTGGGACCCATGACACCCCAGCGATGAAGCGGTCCGTGAGTGTCGAGCGACGGCAGTCCGACCACGGCGAGCACGACGGCCGCCACCATGCCCCCGGTCGCGACGAGGGTCACCCAACGGTGGCGGTCGTGGTCCTCGACCGCCACCGGCCACCCGGACGGTCGTGGGACGGGTCCCAGGCGCACTCCCACGGTCCATCTCCTCCACGACACGACGACCGTCCTACTGTGCTGGAGCAGCCTTCGGGAGGTCGAGCGGGACCCGCAGATCTTCATCGCTTCTTGACGGGCCGCAAGCCGCGTCTCCATCTGTCCGCGTGATGGTGGAGCCATGGAGAAGAACGTGCTGAAGGCCATGCGACCGGAGGCGGCCCTCAGCGCCGCCTCGGCCGGGCCGGGAATCGGTGGCCTGCGCGGGTGGGGCGTTGCGGTCGCGCTCGTCGCTCTGGTGTCCCTCGCAGCCTGGTGGACCACCCGACGGCGGCGACGATGACGCCGGACCCGCGCCCCCCGGTGAGTCGGCGCGCCGTGGTCGCCGCGGGCGGCCTGGGCGCGGCCGCTGTCGCGCTCGGGGCCTGGGGCACCTGGCAGGCCGTGGGCAGATCCTCGACCGGCGGGGCCTCGTTCGCCGAGCCGCCGGTCAGTCGCAGCGCCGACGGACTGCTCGAGGTCGTGTTGGAAGCGGCGCCCGGCGTGACCCTGGCGGGGCGTTCCACCCACGCCCTGGGATACAACGGGCATTCGCCCGGACCCACACTCGTCGTCCGCCCGGGGGACCTGGTGCGGGTGACCCTGCGCAACCGGCTCGACCAGGCCACCAACCTCCACACGCACGGCCTGCACGTCTCCCCGGCCGGGAAGAGCGACAACGTCTTCCGCGTCGTCGGCCCCGGCACGGACGCGGACTACGAGTACCGCATCCCCGACGACCACCCGTCGGGCACGTTCTGGTACCACCCGCACCACCACGGAACCGTCACCGACCAGGTCTTCGGCGGCCTGCTCGGCGCCATCGTCGTCACCGGACCCGACGAGCCGGTCGTCGACCGCGACCGGGTTCTCGTCGTCAGCGACACCACCCTCACGAGCGACGGCACCGTCGCTGGGGCCGGCCACATGGACGCCATGCTCGGCCGTGAGGGAGACCTCGTCCTTGTCAACGGGCTCCGGGAGCCGCGCATCGAGGTGACCGCCGGGGCCACCGAGCGGTGGCGCGTCGTCAACACCTGTGTCTCCCGCTTCCTCGACCTCGAGCTCGAGGGTCGGCCGTGGCAGCTGCTCGGCTACGACGGCCAGGCTCTAAGCGCACCCCAGGAGCGGGACTCCTTGCTGCTCGCCCCGGGCAACCGCGTCGACGTCCTCGTCTCGCCCTCGGCCACCGGGTCGACGACACTCCGCAGCCGCAGCTACGACCGCGGGGACATGGGCATGGGTGGCGGCATGATGGGCGGCAAAGTCGACTCCTCCAAGGACGTCACGCTCGCGGCGGTCACCATCACTCCCGGGCCCGATGCCTCACGAGCCGTCTCATGGCGCGGCCCCGGGGTCCCCGCCCGCGACCTGCGCCGAACCTCGGTCGACCGGAGCCGCCGGCTGACGATGACCGGCGGCGGGATGGGCATGGGCATGACCGAGTTCGGCTTCGGCGGAAGGACCTTCGACCCCGACCGGGTCGACCAAAAGCTCCGGCTCGGGACCGTCGAGGAGTGGACCATCACGAACACGACGACGATGGACCACCCCTTCCACCTGCACGTGTGGCCCATGCAGATCGTCGGTCCCGAGGAGTCTGCCGAGCCGGACTGGCGCGACGTCGTCATCGTGCCGGCGAACGGACAGGTCACCGTCCGCGTCGACGTGCGCGACCACCCCGGGCGGACGGTCTACCACTGCCACATCCTCGACCACGAGGACCTCGGGATGATGGGCGTCGTCGAGGCGGTCTGACGCCGTGGCCGCTACCCGAGGGTTCGGGTGGCGCGACGGGCGCGGGCCAGTCGGAGGATGCCGAAGCTCGTGGCCCAGACGAGGGCGAAAACGGCGACGAGGGCGAACCCGGCGAACTCCAGGTCAACCGACGTCGCCCAGGACAGCCCGGGAACATCGAGGCGCTGCGCGGTGAGCTGGAGCAGCAGCAGAACGCCGACGGCCAGCGCGACGACGACCGACAGGAGCGTCACGGTGGCGTTGTACGCGATCTTGCGCCCGGGGTCGACGAACGCCCAGCTGTACGCGCGAGACATCACGATGCCGTCGAGGCTGTCGAACAGCAGCATGCCGGCCGCGAACAACGTCGGCAGCACGAGGATCGCGTACCAGGGAAGGGTGTACGCGGCCGTCCCGCCTGCGAGGACCAGCAGGGCGACCTGTGTCGCGGTGTCGAAGCCCAGTCCCATGAGCAGGCCCACCGGATAGATGTGCCACGGCTTGTCGACCCGCTGGACGGCCCGGTGGAAGAGGCGTGCGAACAGCCCTCGCTGGTGCAGGTGGTGCTCCAGCGCAGCCTCGTCGAACGAGCCGGCTCTCCAGTGGCGGTAGGCGTGGACGATGCCGAAGAAGGCACTCAGGTTCAGGAGCCCGATCGTGATGAGGAAGATTCCCGCCGCCAACGTCCCGACCAGACCGAGACTGCTCTGCAGGGTCGAGCTCTCGTCCTGGACGGGGCCCGCGAGGGCCCGCACGCCCACCGCGAGGAGGAAAGACAGCCCGAAGACGACACTGGAGTGGCCCAGCGCGAACCAGAACCCGGTGTCGAGAGCCCGCTTCCCCTCGCCCACGAGCTTGCGGGTGGTGTTGTCGATGACCGCGATGTGGTCGGCGTCGAAGGCGTGGCGTGCGCCCAGCAGGAACGCCGTGACTCCGAGCCCGACCCCGAACACGCCCGCGTCGCCGACCTCGTACCCGCGCGGCGCGATGACCAGGAGGAGAACTCCCCAGCCAACGGCGTTGACGAGGAGGACCGCCGAGACGACTCGGACCAGGACCACCCGCTCGCTGGCCGTCCAGCGTCGTCGGTCGGTGGCGGTCGGCACACCCTCACCTTATTGCAGGGTGTTCGCAACAGGGCGGGAAGCTGTTGCACGACCCGGGCACCACCCACGGCCGGACCCCGGCCCCCACGACGACGGTGGAAGACCACGAGCTGTCCACGGGGGAAACATCAACGCGGTGCGAGCACCGCGGTCATCACCCTCCGGCGTCATGCTCCACGCTGCGGCCACTGGCCTCCCAGGCGTCCATCCCGCCCTGGAGGTCCACGACGTTCGTATACCCCAGACCCGCAAGAGTGCGCGCCGCGTCACTGCTCATCCGTCCGCTGCGGCAGTAGACGGCGATCAGGGTCGCCGTATCCGCGGGAAGCCGCTCGCGTTCGTCGCGGATCCGGTCGAAGGGGACAAAGACGTCGGTCCCGGGGATCTCACCCTCGTACGGCGTGTGGACGTTCACCGCCGTCACGCTCGGCTTCCTGATCATCTCGGCGAACGCAGCCGGCTGGAGCAGCCGAGCCGCCGGGGAGTCGGTGGTCGTCGGCGTCTGCGCGTCGGCCTCGCAGCCTGTCGCACCCACCGCCGCGAGGGGCAGGACGAGCACCAGCGCTCGACGGGACATCCTGTCACTCGTCCTCGCCTCGTCGATGGCTACCTCCTGCGTCTGCGCGTCGCGGTCCTGACCCTTGGCTTTCAGGAGCTGAGGAGCTTCTTCATCGTCGCGATCTCCGCAGTCTGCGCCTTCTCGATCTGTCCCGCCAGAGCGACGGCGTCGGCGTCGGCGCCGTCAGAGATCTCGGTACGTGCCATCTCGATGGCGCCCTCGTGATGAGCCACCATCATCGTGAGGAACCGGGTGTCGAAGTCCGCTCCGGAGGCCTTGGAAAGGGACGCCATGTCGGCGGTGCTCATCATCCCGGGCATCGAGCCCGACATGTCCATGCCGCTCATGTCGGCCGGTACCGGCCGACCCCACGCGGTCAGCCACGCGGACATCGTCTTGATCTCCGGGCCTTGAGCGTCCTTGATCTGCGCCGCCAACGCCTTGACCTCGGGACGCTTTGCCCGGGTGTCCGCGAGCTCCGCCATCTCGACGGCCTGACGGTGGTGGGAGATCATGTCGGTCGCGAAGCTGACGTCGGCGTCGTTGAACGTCGCTGACGTCGTCGCGGACGGCGAGGACGTCGACGCCGAAGATGACGCCGCACCGTCACTCACCGTGCCGCTGCACGCTGTCAACGCGACGGCCGCGAGCGTCAGCGAAACAGCCAGGGTCTTGAGTGCCACGCGGGCTCCTTCGGGAAGAGGACCCGCGATCGCGAGCCAGGTTCGGTGGCGGTCCACCCGCCGGTGGTCCCAGTGTGCGGACCGTTCCCCGGCCGCCACCCCACCCGAACCATGAAGACTTCATGTAGATGCGGCTCCGAAAGTGCCATGGCCCGGCTTGACGGAATCTCAACACGATGTCGTTGCTCTCTTCACACGCGAACGCCACGGTGGAGCGCGTGTTCGAGGTCACGGGAAGTATCGGGTCGCTCCTCGCCGCCGGAGTGGCGCTCTCCCTCCTGTGGGGCGCTGTGGTCTACGCCGTGATCCGCTGCGTCGACACTCAGCCGAAGGCGGGAAGAGGATCGGCCGCCCCGTCGGTTGCCCCGTCCGTCGGCACTCATCGGCGCTTCCGTGCCCGGCCGTTCCAGCCCGGACGAGGCGGTCGGCAGTGACCGGCCACGCAGCCGACATCGCTCGACGTGGGCTGTTGGGCCTGGCCGGGAGCACCGCCGTGGCGGCGCTGGCCGCATGCTCCTCGGATCCCGGCTCTGTCGCCGCGCAGGCGAAGGCCGGCGACCAGAAGGGCTACGTGTCCGGGGATGGTGCCGTGGAGACCGTCCGTGCGGTGGACCGGGCCGAGCCGGTGACGATGTCGGGCAAGCTGCTCGACGGCACGGCGTGGGACATCACCTCGACCCGCGGGACGGTGCTGGTCCTCAACGTCTGGGGGTCGTGGTGCCCGCCGTGCGTGGCGGAGGCGCCTGGGCTTCAGAAGGCCTGGGAGAGCGTTCAAAGGAAGTCGCTGCCCGTACAGTTCATGGGCATCGACTTCCGCGAGGAGGCTGCACGCGGGGCGGCGTTCAACCAGAAGTACGGGATCACCTACCCGAGCTTGTCCGACGAGGCGGGGGTGCTGATCCTGCGGTTGCAAGGCAAGGCGCCGACAGTGCCGACCACACTGGTGCTGGACCCGAAAGGCCGGATCGCGGCCCGGGTCAACGGCACCGTCGATGCGACCACGTTGACGGGCCTCGTCGACGACGTGGTCGCGGAGTCGTGACGCGGGTCCTGGCCGTCGCCCCCGGTGACGCGGTGGCGACCGGCGCGCTGCCGCTGGCCGTGGCCGTCGCCGCCTTGGCCGGGCTCGTCTCGTTCGCCAGCCCGTGCGTGCTGCCGTTGGTCCCGGGGTTCCTGGGTTACGTGACGGGGCTGACCGGTCAGGGCTCCGATGCGGAAGCGGTGAAGTCCGGGCGTGGCCGGGCGGTACTGGGCGCTCTGCTGTTCGTGGTGGGCTTCACGGTGGTGTTCGTCCTGGGTGCGGTGTTCGTCACCTCGGCCGGTCGGGTCCTGGTGGAGCACCGGGTGCTGCTGTCACGGGTCGGTGGCGGGGTCGTGGTCCTCATGGGTCTGGTCTTCCTCGGCGTGGGCAGCGGCCGGGAGGCGCGGATCCGCTGGCGACCACGGGCCGGGCTCGCGGGATCGCCCGTGCTCGGGGCGGTGTTCGCCCTGGGGTGGGCGCCGTGTACCGGTCCGACGTTGGCCGCGGTGCTGGTCATGGCCAGCACGTCCGTGGACCCACAGGTGGGCCGGGGCGCCACCCTGGCCGTCGCGTACGGCCTTGGACTCGGGCTGCCGTTCCTCCTCGTGGCCGCCGGACTGGACCGCGCCGGCCGGGCGTCCGCCTGGCTGCGACGTCACCACCGTCCCATCCAGATGTTCGGCGGGGCCATGCTCATCCTCGTCGGGCTACTCCTGGTCAGCGGCGTGTGGGAGACCCTCAACCGTTGGGTCCAGACCGAGCTCGTCGCCGGCTTCCAGGTCTCGCTGTGAGCACCGACCAGCGCCCCACCGGGCCGGCGTCGGACGCCCACTGGCCCGCTTCCGGCGGTCCCGTGACGCAGCCTCGGCTCGGGCTCGTCGGGTGGCTGCGGTTCGTCTGGCGGCAGCTGACGTCGATGCGCACCGCGCTGCTGCTCCTGCTGCTCCTCACGGTCGCCGCGGTCCCGGGCGGTACCTTTCCCCAGCGCTCGATCGACGCCGCCCGTACCGCGCAGTGGATCACCGACCATCCGACCACCGGGCCCGTGCTCGACCGGCTCGGCTTCTTCGAGGTGTACGCCTCACCGTGGTTCGCCGCGATCTACCTCCTGCTTTTCGTCTCGCTCATCGGCTGCGTCGCCCCACGCTCACGGATCCACTGGCGGCAGGTACGGGCCCGCCCACCGCGAGCGCCGCGGCGGCTCGACCGGCTGGGCGCCCATCGCGAGCTGGAGATCGACGGGCACCCCGACGAGGTCCGCGAGCGACTGCGGACCACCCTGCGGCGTCGGCGCTACCGGATCCACGCGTACGACGACGCGACGCTGTCGGCCGAGAAGGGTCACCTCAGGGAGACGGGCAACCTCGTCTTCCACCTCGCCCTCATCGGCGTCCTGGTCGGCGTTGCCTGGGGTCACCTCCTCGGCTGGAAGGGCGACGTCATCCTCCCCGTGGGCCAGACGTTCGCCAACACCCTGTCGCGCTACGACACCTTCAGCCCCGGCCCAATGGTCGACGTCAACCACCTCGACCCGTTCACGCTCACCCTGGACGAGTTCGCCGTCTCCTTCGAGACCAAGGACCGCGGGCGGGGACAGTTCGGCGCCCCACGTGACTTCACCGCCACCACCCGCTTCACCCCCGCCTCCGGACCGGCCCGAGAGGTCGACATCAAGGTGAACCACCCGCTCGAGACCGGTGGCGGCACGGTCTTCCTCCTGGGGAACGGGTACGCCCCCCACGTCACCGTGAAGAGCGCCGACGGCAGGGTTCTCTACTCCGACGCCACCCCGTTCCTCGCCCAGGACAACAACTACACCTCCGTCGGGGCCATCAAGGTCCCCGGCGCCCAGCCCGACCAGCTGGGGTTCGCCGGCTTCTTCCTGCCCACCGGCGTCATCGACCAGCAACAGGGGCCGCACTCGGTCTTCCCCGACGCCCTCGACCCCCAGCTCGCCCTCACCGCTTTCTCGGGCACCCTGTTTCCCGGCGGGGCACCGCAGTCCGTGTACACGCTCGACACCGCACAGATGACCGCGCTCCCCGGCAAGGACGGCGCCGACCAGCTGCGCATCCTCCTACACCCTGGTGACACCTACGACCTGCCCGGCGGTCGCGGGTCGATCACCTTCGACGGGGTCGAGCGCTTCGCCGGCCTGTCCATCCGCACCGACCCCGGCAAGACCCTCACCCTCGTCTCGGCCCTGCTCGCGCTCGCCGGACTCGTCCTCAGCTTCGTCGTCCGACGTCGCCGGGTCTTCGTCCGGGTACGCCCCGCCGACGACCCTGCCCGAACGGTCGTGGCCGTGGGGGGTCTCGCCAAGGACGACGACACCGCCATGGACGACGAGGTCGCCGACATCATCCTCTCCGTGAAAGCAACGCCATGACCGAATCGACCTGGGCCGCGCTCTCCGACTACTCCGTCTTCTCTGCCCTCCTCGTCCTGTCGGGCGCGCTCGTGGGATACGTCGTCCACCTCGCCCGAACCGTGCCTCGGGAGGACACCACATCGGACGGCGCCATGACCTCCGCTCCACGCGTGACGCAGCAACAGCTCGTGGATCCTGCCGGGGCGCCGACCCCCGACGGCGAGTGCTCGGGCCCCGCGCTCGTGGGGGTCGCGACGACGCACGGGCCCGACCACGAGACCGGACGTCCCGACCCCGGGCCTGCTCGACGGGCATCCGGCATCGCCTGGATGCTCACCCTGCTGGGTACCGCCCTCGTCGTCGCCGGGGTCGTGCTGCGCGCCCTGGACGTCCACCGGTGGCCGCTCGGCAACATGTACGAGTTCGCGCTCGCCGGCGCCATGTTCACCCTCCTGGCGTACATCGCCTGGTCGACCCGGCGGGACCTGCGGTGGCTGGGCGCCTTCGTCCTGGCGCCCGTCCTCGCCGTCCTCGGGTCGGCCGTCACGATCTGGTACACGGAGGCATCCCAGCTCATGCCGTCACTGCGGTCGTACTGGCTCGCCGTCCATGTCACCGTCGCGACCATGACGGTCGCCGTCTTCACCCTCGGCGCTGCCCTCGGGGCCCTGTACCTGATCCAGGACCGGATCGAGACCGGCGGCTCCGCGCGTGCCCGCCGCTCCTTCATGAGCCGGCTTCCGACGGCGCAGGCTCTCGAGCGGCTCGCCTACGCCGCGCACGTCGTCGCCTTCCCGATGTGGACCTTCACCGTCATCGCCGGCGCCATCTGGGCCCGGCAGGCCTGGGGCTCGTACTGGAACTGGGACCCCAAGGAGGTGTGGAGCTTCGTCATCTGGGTCGCCTACGCCGCCTACCTCCACGCCCGCGCCACGACCGGCTGGAGGCGCCAGAACGCCACCTGGATCGCCCTGGCCGGCTTCGGCGCCGTCATCTTCAACTTTGCCGTCGTCAACGTCTTCATCGTCGGCATGCACTCCTACTCCGGCCTGTGACCGGCATCGACCGGCCCGAGGGTGGGACCCGCTGATGACGACGCTCGAGACCACGGCCGGGATCCTGCTCGTCGGGCTGGTGCTGCGGGACATCTTCCACACCCTCTTCCACCCGAGCGGCTTCGGGACCATCGCTCGGAGCACCTTCGTCTCCGTGTGGCGAGGGACACGGTTCGCCTGGCGCCGGGGTCGCGGGTCGGAGCTCGCCGGTCCGGCTGCCCTCGTTCTCGTCATCGCCCTCTGGGCCCTCGGCGTGGTCGGTGGCTTCGCGCTCGTCTACCACCCACGCCTGGAGTCGTTCACCGTCGGCCACGGGCACCGGGCCGCGACGACCTTCGGCACGGCCCTCTACGTCTCGACGGTCGCCGTCAGCACCCTCGGGCTCGGGGACGTCGTCCCGGTCGACGGACCCATGCGGACGGCCATCGTCCTCGAGGCGCTGATCGGGTTCCTCCTCCTGACCGCGGCGATCTCCTGGGTCCTGCAGCTCTACCCCGCCCTCACCCGACGCCGGGTCCTCGCCCGCAGCCTGCACACCCTCCACCGCACTCGCTATGCCGACCACCTACGAGCGGGGTCCGGCCCGAGCGACGCGGTCCTGTTGGACGGCCTGAGGCAGCAGCTCGCCACTGGCGCTGTCGACATGGAGCAGTACCGCGAGTCCTACTACTTCCGGGAGTCGAAGCGCGAGACCGCCCTGGCCGCCACCCTTCCCGTGGCCCGTGCCGTGGCCGACTGCGCCTGTGCCCCGTCGTCGCACGTCGAGTGCCGACGCGCAGGACGACGACTCCGGGCGGAGCTCGACACCTTCCAGCACCAGGTCGCCGACGTCATCGGTGCTTCGGCGGACGACGACCCGATCGGCGCGTACGCAGCCGATCACGAGCACAGACCGTTCATCGACCACGCCGCACTCGACGACGCGTGACCCGGCGCGGTGCGAGTCCGTCAACGGTCGAGCCGACCCGCTTCCTGGTCCACCGTCGCCGACCACCACGGCGGCAGCTGCGCGATCCTCGTGCGGCTGGCGTGGGCCAGGGACACGAACGCCGCCACGCTCAGAGCCGCCATCGCCGCGAGATCCCAACGATCCTCGGCGTAGTGAGCGATCCCGGCAGGAACCAGCAGAGCACCCGTCCCACCCGCAACGACGACCGGCCAACACACCGGCGGGAGCCGCTTGCGCAGACTGGCGACCACGAAGACCGTTGAGAGCAGCAGCGCAACAGCGGCAAAGAAACTGTGGCCAAGTATCACCGACGGGTGCCCGGCTCAGCGCGGCCGGCCAGGACCGCCCCGACGACGAAGACCGCGCCGGCCGCCGGATAGCCGGCCACGAGGTCGACGAGCCCCGAGGGACTGCTCGTCAGATGTGCCCCGACGTGGACGATCGCCACGACGGCGGCAACGCCCATGAGCACCTTGCCGGCCAGGACCAGTCGCCGGTGCCTCCGGTACTCCTGCACTGCCGATCCGTGCGCTTCTGGCATGTGCCCGTCCTCCTGTTTGTGGTCGTTCGGTCCGCCGTCAGGCCCGCGGTGACGAGGGCGAGGAGAGCGGCGACGGGTCGAGCCTCACACTCCAACGTCACAGAGCGGTCACCGCAACGGTGCATCGCGGACTTCTTGACGCAACGTTCATGGTTCCTCAACGCCGCCCGCGGAACGGTCTGCGAGCGTCGGATCGTCCGACGCCCAGACAGGAGCCCGCGCCATGTCCTACGCACTGTCCGTCACGACCGACGGCCCCTTCGACGAAACCCTGACACGGACCCGGTCCGCCCTCGAGGACCAGGGCTTCGGCGTCCTCACGGAGATCGACATCGCCCAGACCCTCGCGGCGAAGACCGGCGAGACGATCCCGGACCAAGTGATCCTCGGGGCGTGCCGCCCGCCGCTGGCCCTCGACGCTCTTCGAGCGGAGCCCGGTATCGGCCTCCTCCTGCCCTGCAACGTCGTCGTCCGGGAGGCGGACGACCGGGTGCTCGTCGAGGCGATGGATCCGGAGGTCATGGTGCAGGTCACCGGCAACGAGGAGCTGCACGGCGTGGCAGACGACGCGCGGGCCCGTCTCGAGGCTGCGCTCACTTCGATCACCGCCTGACCGGGCCGCTCACACCCCCACGTCTCGACCAGGATCCGACCCCGGTCGAGTCCCGAATGCAAGGAGCTTGTCAGTGGCCCGCCCCGATCGCCCCTCCCGTGCCCGGCTCGAGGAGCTGAAGAACCAGCAGCGCGCCCGCGAACGCCGCACTCGGTGGCTCTGGGTCGGCGGCACCTCCCTCGCCGTACTGGCCATCATCGCCGTCGTCGTGTTCACCGTGGCGCGCGACGTGGCGACCCGCCCCACGCTCGACGCTGTGAGCACCTACGAGCCGAGCAGGAACCACGTCACGACCCCCGTGACCTACAAACAGTCGCCGCCCGTCGGCGGAGACCACAACCCCGTCTGGCTCAACTGCGGCGTCTACGACAAGCCCGTCCCCAACGAGAACGCCGTGCACTCCCTCGAGCACGGCGCCGTATGGGTCACCTACTCCCCCGACCTGCCTGCCGGGCAGGTCGACAGCCTCGTCTCCAACCTTCCAGCGGACTACGTGATCGTCTCCCCCTACAAGGGGCTTCCATCACCCGTCGTCGCCTCCGCCTGGGGAACCCAGCTCGAGCTGGACGGCGTCGACGACCCGAGACTGGGCGACTTCGTCCGCGAGTACCGCCAAGGGCCACAGACCCCCGAGCCCGGTGCTGCGTGCAGCGGCGGCACCGATGGCACCGGCACCGGCGGCACCGGCATGGAATAGTCGCCGTGACCACCGAGACCTCGCGCCCGTCCGAGCCCACCGGCAGCGGCCGCCGCCCAGCCTGGACCGCGCTCGCCCTGGCGAGCCTCACGGCGCTGCTCCTCGGAGCGCTGAGATCCATTCTCGTCGTTCGCGCCGCGACCTCGACCTCGGTGGCCGACACCGGCGCCGACGTCGGCTTCTCCCGCGACATGCAGACCCACCACCGGCAAGCTGTCGAGATGGCCCTCATCATCCGGGACCGCACCGACGACGCGGCGGTCCGCACCCTCGCCTACGACATCGCCACAAGCCAGCAACAACAAGCCGGCCAGATGTACGGCTGGCTCGTGCAGTGGGGCCTGCCGCAGACCGCGCCCCGCAGACTCATGGCCTGGGCCGACCATGTGGACACGAGTCAGAGCAAGCGCTGATGGGATGCCGGCGATGATGCCCGGTATGGCCACCGACCAGCAGCTCGACGAGCTCCGGACAGCCCGAGGCGTGGAGGCGGAACGGATCTTCCTGCGCCTGATGATCGACCACCACCGAGGCGGCGTCGCGATGGCCGAGGCCGGCCTCGCCGACGCGAAGACCCCTGAGGTCAGGACGCTCGCCGGCGCCATCGACCGAGCGCAGAGGGGCGAGATCGAGCTCATGTCGTCGATGCTCGCCGACCGTACGTGAACGCTCCGCGGACCGGGTCGGGACCAGGAAGAAGGTCGCCGCGTCACACTGGTTGCTCTCCGGCGCGGCGCGTGCGCACCGAATCCACGGACACGGTCGTCGACGCAGGATGGTCGACCTGCAGGGTGGTGTGCTCGATGTCGTGGTCGTCGCTCAGCATCTGCGCGATGGCCTTGCGGCGTTCGTGGCAGTCGTGCCGGTCTGCCACCAGGACGTGCGCGGACAGCGCGGGGAACCCGGAGGTGACCTCCCAGACGTGGAGGTCGTGGACCTCGACCACGCCGTCGACCGCGCGGATGTCCCGCTCGATGGCGGCGACGTCGGTGCCCCGGGGTGCGGCCTCGAGGAAGATCCGCCCCGAGTCGCGCAACAGCCCCCAGCCCGCCTTGGCCATCAGCGCGGCCACGACGAGCGCGGCGACGGCGTCGGCGCGGGCCCAGCCGGTCAGGAGAACGACGAGCCCGGCGAGCGCGGTGGCGATGAACGCGAAGAGGTCGTTGAGGATGTGCTGGAAGGCACCCTCGACGTTGAGCGAGCTGCGGTCGGCCCGGGCGATCAGCCAGCTCGCCCCGAGGTTGACGACGATCCCCACGAGCGCGGTGACCAGGACCAGGCCGCCGGACACTTCCGGTGCATCGAGGAACCGCTGCACCGCTTCGTAGGCGAACCACGCCGTCAGGCCCCACAACGTGAGGCCGTTGAGCTGGGCGGAGAGGATCTCCACGCGCTTCCAGCCGAAGGTGAGGTTGCCCCGGGCCGGGCGCGCAGCCACCCGCCGGGCCGCCAGCGCGAGGGCGATCGCGGCTGCGTCGGTCAGCATGTGCCCCGCGTCGGAGATCAGCGCCAACGACGAGGCGATGACGCCGACGACGACCTCCACCGCCATGAACACGAGGATCAGCGCCAGGGCGGCGCCCAGGTACCGCCCGTCCTGCCGCCCACCGTTGGCGCCTCCGCTCCCGCCGTGGCCGTGGCCCGTCATCGCGCATCCTCCCTGCTCGTCCCACCCGATGAGCAGCACCCGGCGTTGACCTCGTCCCCGCCGCCGGACGTCGCGCAGCAACCCTCTCCCCGCCACGCCTCGCGGCCCTCGTTGGCTGCGACCCCGGCGATGGCCAGGCCGACGACCGGGTCGGCCCACCACCACCCGAGGGTCGCGTTGAGGACCAGCCCGAGGAGCAGAACGCCCGAGAGGTAGGTGCACAGCAGGGTCTGGGTCGAGTCGGCCACGACCGCCTGCGAGCCCAGCGCCCGTCCGGTGCGTCGCTGTGCCCGCGACAACCACGGCATCACCAGCAGGGACGCCACGGCCAGCACCATGCCCACGGTCGAGGACTCGGGGGTGTGGCCCGCCACCAGCGCCCGGACGGACTCGACACCGACGTACCCGGCGAGCGCGAAGAACGCCACCGCCATCGCGCGCAGAGCTCGCCGCTCCCGTTTCTCCGGAAGGTGATGGGCGAACTGCCACAGGATGATCAGACCGCTAGAGACCTCGACGACGGAGTCCAGGCCGAAGCCTACGAGGGCCACCGACCCCGCGGCCACCCCGGCGCCGACGGCGATGACCGCCTCGACGGCGTTGTAGACCACGGTGGCGCCGGCGAGCAGCCTCGCCCGCCGGCCCAGCCGAGCCCGTTCGGTTGCGCTGAGCGGGACCGCACCCAGCGAAACGCTCACGCCCTGCTCACCTCCACCGTCGCAGCACCGTGCCGAGGGCACAGGACGACGGCGTCGCCGGTCAGGCCGAGCAGGCGCTCGGCGGCCGAGAGCAGATCGAGCGTCGCCTCCCGGTGGGCCAGGGAGTACACCGACGCTCTCCCCTGCGTCCGGACCGTGACGATGCCGCAGTCGAGCAGACACGCCAGGTGCTTCGACACCGTCGACTGCGCCAACCTCAAGTGAGCGGTGAGGTCCACGACCCTGTGCTCCCCTTGGACCAGGTGCTGCACGATTGCGACGCGCGACCGATCCCCGAAGCCGTGGAACAGACACGCCGCCGCCGTCAAAGCCCCCACCTCGACAGAGGGCTCGACCGCAGACACGTGTGCAGTTGCATCGACGTTCGGCTTTGGCATCGACATAATGCGATGCTACTGGCGGGTCCAACTCCGTTCAAGCCACCGACCGGCGCGGTCATGCACCAGCAGTTCGGCTGGCGAGCGATCTCCAGCACCCGACACGTCACCGCTCCGAGGAGGGACTGCTGCACCAATCGGCGACGCAATCTCGGGACTTGTCGGCGGGGAGGCCAGCCGTTCAGTAGTCAAGAATTCTCGTCCATGACCCCGCCGGACCCACTGACCCGCGCCGCCGCTACGTGCGCACCACTACTCTCGACCCATGAAGGCCGTGACCGACCAGAGCGCAGCTCTGCGCTTGGCCCTCACGCGCCACCGCGGTGATCTGCACCAGATCCTCGAACGCTACTCCGCGAGCAACGCACGACTCTTCGGCTCCGTGGCGCGCGGCGAGGCCGGTCCTGGAGGCGACATCGACCTGCTGGTAGACCTCCTTCCCAGCGGCGGCAACCCACTGCTGCGGGTCTCCGGAATCGCCGAAGAGCTGAGCGTCCTCCTCGATGCCAGGCTCGACGTCGTGGCGCCCTCATTGCTCCGGGATGACGTGTCGGCCAGCGCCCTGTCAGACGCGGTGGTCTTGTAAGCCGGTCGGACCAGCAACGGTTCGACGACATCCTGCACGCTATCGAGCGTTGCCAGGACTGTGCACCGCACCTGAGCTCGGGTGACTTCACCGCCATGGCCTATGACGCGGTCCTGCGCAACCTCGCCGTCATCGGCGAGGCCGTACGGACCCTGCCCGAGGAGACACGAGCCTCGATGCCGGACGTGCCGTGGGCGTCGATCGCGGGCCTGCGCAAGGTCGTCGGACACGAGTACTTCCGAGTCGCACCTTCGCCCTGGACACCGTCGAGCATGATCTCGCCGACCTCGCCGGTCCTCCGCGCCTGAGTGAGCCGCTCCTCGACAACCACGCGGTGCAATTGTGGTGCAGTTGCAGGCTGTCTCAATCTGTCTCACCAACGTAGGCTGGGAGCGAAAGCGCAGGTCGAGCGACCGGATGAGTCTTCCTGACACAGGGTGCCGTGACCTTTTAATCCGTAGGTTGTGGGTTCGAGCCCCACGGGGCCCACTCTCCGTGGCTCAGCCGACAGCATGCCGGTCGTCGAATCCACTCCCCCTCACCCACGATGGGCTTGACGGATTGCGGCGACTGCCTACTGCGCGGGTTGCCGTGGACTTACTCTGCGCGAGTGGACGACTCCGAAGCACGCAGGACCCTGTCCAGCGGACGGCAGTTCCGCATTGAAGGGCGCGGAAGTGCCGGCTGACGTGTTCGATGCAGATGGGCTGCGGCGGCTCGCGCGATCGGCGGAGGCGTTCCGGGTGGCGGCCCTGGCGTGGCTGGAGGTTCACGAGACGCGCAGCGACATATCCCGCTCTGGGACGCGGCCGACCGTGCGTCAGTTCGTCGACGCGAATCCTGGCGAGGTATCTCGCCTGGCTGCGGAGGTCGAACGGTGGGCTCAGGACGCAGAGACCGCTATCGACTTGACCGGCCGCTTTGTGCCTCAGTCGGACGCGCCTGGCCGCAACGCGGCTCGCGAATGGTCCACCATGACCTCCAAGGGCACGGTGAACGCCAGTGAGTTGGACATATACGGCACGGCAGGCGTCCTGGAGGAACTAGCTGGCCGGGGCGACCGGGGCATCTCGATCTTCCCAGTCCAAGACCCCCGGATCCTGCACCCCTACGTGTGGTGCCAGACGGTAGTGAGTCAGTGGATCAAAGAGGACTACTCCGCGATTCCCGCCAGCGCCGCCGAGGTGGTCTCCTCGAGTTGGGCGCACCGCATCGCCCTGGCACAGGCCGAGCAGCCTCGGCAACCGCAGTATCCGGACGGGGCCCGCTTTTGGCAGGGACTGTTCTCGGCGCAGGCCCCGGCCGAGCGGCAGCCTCGGCTGCGAGTGCCGGACTACGGCGACCCGGAGCGCACCGCCGCCCGCCAGCACGCATTGGGCGAGGCCCTCTCCGGGCTAGACGCACTGAGCGGGGGATATAGGCGCCTCTTCGGTCGCGAGGGCGGCACCCCGACGCTGCAGATGGACCAAGTCGCCGGCTGGCTGCACGCCTGGTCCACGCTGGCGTTCCTCCTCGAGGAGTGCACTCTCTTCCTGCCCGAGAGCCATGCCCCGGAACCGACGCCCGCCCCCGCCGTCC
>JACXUW010000686.1 GCA_014763705.1 Micrococcales bacterium
CCGGCGTCGGTGTGCCGGAAGGCCGGTCGGGCGCCGACCGTCACCTCCCGGCCTCCTCGGCGAGCAGCAGCCCCCCGAGGGCGGCCCGGTCGCGGAGGGCGTGGTGCTGGCGCAGGTAGACGGTGAGGTCGGCGACCCTGCGAGCGTGCTCCTCGTCGTGGGTGAGGGGGGCCGGGCCGAGGCCGTGCCCGACCTCGCGCAGGACGACGTCGCAGGCGTCGGCCACGACCGCGCGGGTGCGGGCGGCGACGAGCGACCCGGCGGCGCCGGCGGCCTCCCCGGCGGCGATCGCCCGCGCTGCCTCCCGCAGCGAGAGCAGCGCCGCGTGGAGCACCGTGTCGACGGTGCCGAGGTGGACCAGCGCCACCTGGTCCGGCGTGCGCCGGGCGGCGGCGTCGAGCAGCCGCCCGGCCACCGCCGCCGCACCGCCGAACCAGACGGCCGCGACCCCGATCCCGCCCCAGGCGAAACCCGGTCGCTCGAGGTACCAGCTGCCGTCGCCGACGGGCACGGCGGGGACGTCGGTGAAGGTGACCGGGCCGGTGCTCACCGCGCGGAGCCCGAGGGATGCCCAGCCGGCGACCTGTGCGTCCACCCCGGCGTGGTCGAGCGGGACCGCGTAGAGGCCGGGCCGGTCGCCCTCGTCGACGGTGACCAGGGCGTGGCTCACCGTGCCGGGCAGCGAGCACCAGGCCTTGGTCCCGCTGACCCGGGGGCCGTCGGTCGACTCCTCCACCCGGAGCGTGGCCCCGGGGGCCCGGGCCGCGTAGACCCCGAAGGTGCTGGCCGGGCCGGCGCCGATGCGGCCGAGGTCGGGGTCGCCGGCTTGGGCGAGGATCGCCACGGCGTCGAGGTGGGGCTCCGCCGCGCGCGCCGCGGTGAGGTCACCGGCGCCGAGGGTGGCCAGCGTCGCCAGGTAGGCCCACGGGTCCTCGGCCAGCCCCCGGGCCACGTCGGCCAGCAGCCGGGCCGCCTCGAGGGCCCCGACGACGTCGCCGGAGACGGCCTCGACGCCCGGCACGGCCCACTCGTCGGCCCGCCAGACGGCGCCCGGGCTCGGGTCAGGCGCCGAGGACACGGGACCTCGGCTCGGGTGCGACGGGACGGACGGGGGC
>JACXUW010000227.1 GCA_014763705.1 Micrococcales bacterium
CGGCGACGCCGAGCAGCAGCCGCCGCACGGTCCCCAGGACCTCGGCCATCGTGTCGCTCGCGGTGAGGGCGTCCCAGTAGCCGCGCATCGTGCCGAGCGGGTCGCGGCAGAGGTCCAGCAGCTCCGGTGCCGGCACCCCGGTCGGCGGGGTGAGCCCGAGCAGCGTGGCGAGCACGTCGCCGGCCTCGCCGAGCGGGGCCAGCGCCTGGGTCAGCGCGGTGCGCAGCTCGTCCTCGGCGGCGTCGACGACGGCGTCGGGGCTCGAGAGGTCGACGACGGGAGTCACGTGCGAGCCGGTGAGGTCGACGTCGGTGGCGAACAGCCGCAGCTCGGGGCGGCGGTCGGCGTCGAGGCCGACTCCGAGGTGCAGCGACCCCACGTGGGGCGTGCCGGTGAGGAGCGCCCCGCCTCCGGCATCGGCCCCGAACACGGCCTCGGCGAGGACGGAGGGGAAGGCGCTCGCCGTGCCGGTGCCGGTGTCGAGCCGCAGCAGCTCGGCGCCGAGCGAGACCGACGCCCCGGCCCGGGTGTCGAGGGCGAGCTCGACGCGGGGCACGAGCACGGGATGGCCGCCGGTCCCGGGGCGGACGTCGAGCCCGAGGACGACGCGCACCGGAGCGACCGTGCGGGTCAGGGTCAGGGCCGTCGCGTCCGGGGTGAAGCCGGTCATCAGGGCGAGCTCGCCGAGCCACGCGGCGCGGGCCGCCGGCACGGTGAGGAGCCCTTCGAGCCACTCGACGAGGGCCGCGACCCCGCGGGTCGGCAGGTCGGCGAGCGGCAGCTCGGGGATGTCCGCGACCGGCCGCAGCCCGAGGGCGCCGGCGAGCCCGACGACGTGCCGGAGAGCGGCGTCGGTCGGGTCGAGCACGGCGACCTGCGCGCGGACGAGGCCGACGAGGAACTCGAGGAGGTCCGGGCCGACCGTCGCCAGGTCGTCGAGCGAGAGGGTCTGCGTCGTCGGCGTCGCGGCGCCGGGCAGCTGGAGGTCGGTCAGCTCGAGGACCAGCTCGAGGCCGTCACCGGGCGCGGTGGGGATGCCGACCGAGAGCCGCGCACCGCGCAGGAACGCCTCGCGGGGGACCGGCGCGGCATCGGTGAAGGTGGCGACGAGCTCGATGCCGATCCGGCCGCCGGGACGCCCGAGGACGAGCCACCGCGGGTCGCCGGTGACGCTCGACGGGTACGTCGTCCCCCGGGGGACCTGCGCGACGGGCACGTGCGCCCGGAGCGAGACCGACGGGTGCGGCGGGTCGGTGGAGCGGATCGTCGCCTCGACGCCCACGCCGACCTGCACGGTGCCGTTGCCCGGGCTGCCGGTCGGCTCGACGACGGCGAACACCGCGACGTCCGGGTCGGTCTCGGTGAACAGCGGGATCCACCGGGCCGGGCCCTCGTCGTGCGCGTCCGGCGGCCCGAGGACCTCGTCGACGAACGTCTCGAGGGCGGTGCGCTGGCCCTCGTCGCTGAGGATCGTCCTCAGCCCGTTGGCGTTCTTCGTGCTGCCGCCGAGCGGGTCGTCGAACCAGTGGGCGTTGGTGGAGGTGCCGTCGGTGATGCCGAGGGCGTGGGTCAGCGACCCGAAGCCACCGAGGTCGGACTCCTCGAACGGCACGCGGCTCACCCCGTCCCGACGCGCACGACCCGGCTGTCGAAGCGGGCCATCGGCTGGACGACGAAGCGGTTGGGGGCGGCGGCGATGGCCCCGGGGACGAGCGGCCGCCCTCGCGAGTCCTTGCCGCTGGCCGCGGCGATGACCCGGGCGAGCTCGAGGACGATCTCGGCGGCGAACCCGGTGAGCGCGTCGCTCCAGCGGTCGGCGACGAGGGCGGGGGCCAGCACCCGGTCGAACGCGGACAGGACCAGCCCGGCGGGGGCCTTGCGGGTGCCGACGGCGAGCGGGACGGAGACCGTGGCGGGGGCGTCGAGCTGGTCGCACGAGACCTGCACGCCGACCGTGACGACACCCTCGTCGCAGGTGAGCGTCGTCGTCCGGGTACGGACCTCGAGCTCGTCGCCGCCGAGCTGCCAGACGACGACGCCGGACGAGCCGGCGGGCAGGTCGGCGACCCGGCGGACGACGTCGAGGAGGAGCCGTCGGAGGGTCTTCGGCGCGGCCTCGACCGCCGTGTCGGTGCGCGTGCCGGGGTCGAGCGGGCCGCTGACCTCCGGCAGGCGGAGGCGGACGCCGCCCACTGTCGCCGCGATGCGCGCCATACGACCTCCTCACCGACCAAGAGGAGCCTGCTGCCGGCGTGATACCTCACCGGCGAGGGGGTGGTCTCGTGGACCACCGCTCATTGCAGCAGAGAAGTGATCTGGGTCACAAGCGCTGCGGCGTCGGCGCAGGTCGGCGGCCTCGCCGTGGGGCCTACACGGAGTGGCCGAGGTGGGCGAGCGCCTGCCGGAGCAGCACCCCGTGGCCGCGGTCCATCTCGGCCTGCACACCGGGGTCGAGCGCCTGGGCGGGCGTCAGCCAGGTGAGGTCGAGCGCGTCGTTCTGCGGCGCGCAGTCGCCGGCGACCGGGACGACGAAGGCCAGTGACACCGCGTGCTGGCGCGGGTCGTGGAACGGCGTGACCCCGGGCGTCGGGAAGTACTCCGCGACCGTGAACGGCTGGGGCGAGGCGGGGATGCGAGGGAGCGCGACGGGGCCGAGGTCCTTCTCGATGTGCCGCAGCAGCGCGTCACGGACCCGCTCGTGGTGCAGCACGCGACCGGAGACCAGCTCGCGGCAGACCAGGCCCTCGCCGTCGAGCCGCAGCAGCACGCCGAGGGCGGTGACCTCGCCGCGGTCGTCGACCCGCACGGGCACGGCGTCGACGTAGAGGATCGGCAGCTTCTCGCGCGCCGCGTCGAGCTCCTCGCGGCTCAGCCAGGCGGGGTCGCGGTCCAGCTCGAGGGGGTTCATGGGGGCGATTGTGCCAACTCGCCCGGCGAGCGCTCGCCGGGGCCGGCCGCGCGCTCCGCCGCGCCGGTGAAGGTCACCGGCGCCTCGAACGCGGCCCGCCGGGCGGCCCGGCGCAGCGCCCCGAGGACCGGCCGGGCGGTGACGGCGACGAGCACGGCGTTGGTCACGGCCCGCCCGAGGTCCCAGCCGAGGCTCGTCGCGAGGCTGAACACGACGAACCGGTGGAGGTTCTCGGTCAGCGGCGCGCCCGGCACGAACGACAGCCCGCCGCCGAGACCGGTCGAGAACGGCCAGAACGAGAGGTTGAGGAGCATCCCGTAGGCGAGCCCGGCGAGCGCCCCGTACCCGGCGAGCAGCGCCACCTCGCGCCGCCCGGTGGCCCGGGGCAGCAGCCCGGCGCCCCAGCCGACCCACGCCGCCCCGAGCATCTGGAACGGCAGCCACGGGCCGACGCCGCCGGTGATCAGGGCGGACGCGAAGAGGGTCACCGCGCCCTGGACGAACCCGAAGCCGGCCCCGAAGACCCGTCCGCCGAGGACGAGGAGGAAGAAGACGGTCTCCAGCCCCGCGGTGCCGGCCCCGAGCGGACGCAGCGCCGCCCCCACGGCCGAGAGGACGCCGAGCATCGCGACCGCCTTGACGTCCATCCCGCCCTCGGAGATCTCGGCGAGGACGACCGCGAGGAGCAGCGGGAGGACGAGGGCGAAGAGGAGCGGTGCGTCCGCGGAGTGCGCCAGGCCGGAGTCGGGTCCGACGAGGAGCGGCCAGCCGAACGCGACGAGCCCGGCGGCGCTCACGAGGGCCACCGCCACCGCCGAGCGCGGACGCAGCCGGATCGCCCGGACCCGCTCGCCGCTCACGGTGCACCCCCGGGCAGGGCGGCGCGGACGTCGTCGACGGTCAGCCACGGGCCGGGCTGGAGCACCTTGGCGACCTGGGGGGCGAAGGCGGGGGAGGAGACGACGACCTCGGCGGTCGGGCCGTCGGCGACGACCTCGCCGGTGGCCATGACGACCACTCGGTCGGCGCACTCCGCGACGAACTCGACGTCGTGCGTGGCGACGACGACCGAGCGGCCGCGCGCCGCGAGGTCGCGCAGGGCCGCGGTCAGGGCCACCTTGGCGACCGGGTCGAGGCCGCGGGTCGGCTCGTCGAGGAGGAGGACGGGCGGGTCGGCGGTCAGCTGGACCGCGAGGACGAGGGCCAGCTTCTGCCCCTCGGAGAGGTCACGCGGGTGCCGGTCGGCCGGCACGTCGGGGGCGAGCCGCTCGAGGAGGGCCGCGCAGGCGCCGTCGGCGGCGGTGCTCTCGCGGTCGGCCTGCGCGCACTCGGCGCCGACCGAGTCGAGGTAGAGCAGGTCGGTCGCCGTCTGGGGGACGAGGCCGACGAGGGCCCGGCGCCGGACCGGGGAGAGGGCCGCCGGGTCGACCGGGGTGCCCGCCGGTCCGGTGACCTCCACGCGTCCGGCGCTCGGCGGCGCGCTGCCCTGCAGGGCCCAGAGCAGCGAGGACTTGCCGGAGCCGTTGCGTCCCATGAGCGCCGTCACCTCGCCGGTGCGCAGGGCGAGGTCGACGCCGGCCACCGCGACGACGTCGCCCGGGTGCCGGACGACGACCCCGGCGGCGCGCAGCACCGGCGAGCCGCCCTCCTGCCGCGTGGGAAGACCTGCGGGGGAACCGGACCCGAGGTGCTGGCGCAGCCCGCGGGCCGCGCGCCGG
Source organism: Micrococcales bacterium (assembly GCA_014763705.1). GTDB lineage: Bacteria > Actinomycetota > Actinomycetes > Actinomycetales > Dermatophilaceae > Phycicoccus. The sequence goes on from JACXUW010000227.1 coordinate 4,627, forward strand.
GCGTCGCGCACCGAGAGCGGCAGCGGCCGCCATCCGGCCCACCGCCCGAGCTCGACCACCGGGGAGGTGACGTCGCTCGACTCCATGACCTGCGCGGGCAGGCCCGCGGTGACGAGGCCGTCCGGCGCGACGTGCACGACGCGGTCGGCGTAGTGCAGCACACGCTCCACCCGGTGCTCGGCGACGACGACGGTCACCGCGAGGTCGTGGACCAGCCGGGTGATCGTCGCGAGGACCTCCTCGGCGCCGGTCGGGTCGAGGGCCGACGTCGGCTCGTCGAGGAGGATGACGCGCGGGTGGGCGGTCAGGACCGACCCGATGGCCACCCGCTGCTGCTGGCCGCCGGACAGCTCGCGCAGGGCCGCGCCGCGCAGCTCGGGGATGCCGAGGACGTCGAGGGTCTCCTCGACCCGCTTGCGCATCGTCGCGGCCGGGAGGCCGAGCTGCTCCATCCCGTAGGCGAGCTCCTCCTCGACGGTGTCGGTGACGAACCCGGCGAGGGGGTCCTGGCCGACGACTCCGACGAGGTCGGCGAGGTCGCGCGGGCGGTGATCGCGGGTGTCGCGCCCGTGGACGAGGACCCGTCCGGCGAGCGTGCCGCCGGTGAAGTGCGGCACGCGTCCGCACATGGCGCCGAGCAGGGTGGACTTGCCGGAGCCGGTGCGGCCGACGACGAGCGCGAGCTCGCCCTCCTCGACGGCGAGGTCGACGTCGCGCAGGACGGGGCGGTCGGCCCCGGCGGGGGTGACGGTGACCGACTCGAGGACGACGGCGTGGTGCTCAGGCACGGGCCACCTCCCCGGCACCGCGGACGACGACGCGCGAGGCGGGACGTGGGGGCTCGGGCGTGAGGAACGCCGGCAGGGCGGCGACGAGGAGGGCGGCGACCGCCGCGAGCGGCAGCGCGGGCACGGCGAGCGGCTGCAGCGGCATCGTGAGCACGTCCGGGGTCGACCGGCCGACGACCGTGAGCACCGCCGCCGGGACGAGTCCGCAGGCGACGGTCAGCCACTCGGGGCCACTCCACGGGTCGGGCCGGTAGGTCGTCGTGCGCGCCGAGGAGGGTCACGGCGCCGGTGGTGCGACGGTGTGCCGCCGCGGCCCCGCTGCGCCCGTAGCCGCGCGAGTCCATGGCGGCGGCCAGGAGGAGCGAGCGCTCGAGGGTGTCCTCGAGGACCGGCAGGGCGACGGCCGGCACCGCCCGCAGCCCGCGCGAGGTGTCGCCGCGCAGCTCGCGGGCCCGGCGCACCCGCTGGACGGACTCGGCGAGCTGCGGTGCGACGGAGACCGACACGACGACCGCGGCCCCCACCTCGTGGAGGGCGGCCGGCAGGCTGCGCAGCAGCCGCTTGGGGTTGGCGAGGGCGTTCGCGGCGCCGATGCACGCGATGATGACGGCGAGCCGCAGCCCGAGGGTCGCGGCGCCGAGCAGCCCCTCGAGGTACACGTTCCCTCCCACTTCGATGCCGGCCGCCCACGACGGCAGCGACACCTCGGGGAGCGGCAGGACGAGGACCGTGCCCACCTTGAGCCCGACGAGCACGTGGAGCACGAGCCGGACGACGACGACGGCCAGGCCGAGCCAGAGGTAGAGCCGGAAGGCCCGGGCCCAGGGGGAGGACCCCCGGCGCGCGGCGACGACGAGGGCCGCCACCGCGAGCGCCAGGAGCAGGAGCAGCGGGTTGGTCGCGGTGCTCACCGCCACGGCGAGCCCGAGCGCCCACCCCCACCAGGCCGCCGGGTGGACGGCACGGGGGAGCGAACGGGTCACCGCGGCATCATCCCAGCCGGCTCAGCTGCGCCGGCGGCGGGCGACCCACACGGCGGCACCCCCGACGAGGACCACGAGCACGCCGCCCGCGACGAGGGTGCCCATCCCGGCGCCCCCGGCGGCCTCGGTGCTCGTCGGCTCGGCGGCGAGGGTCGGCGGGTCGGTCGGGTCGCTGCCGGTGGTCGGCACAGCGCCCGCCGAGCCGACGAGCACCGAGGCCGCCGGGGGCGCCGGGATGGGCACCCTCGTCGCGGGC
>JACXUW010000687.1 GCA_014763705.1 Micrococcales bacterium
CGCGGGCGCTCAGCCCGGTGCACACCGCCTTCGACGGCGACGTGGTCTTCTCCCTGGCCACCGGCGCCGGCCCGTCCCCCGGACCGTTCGACCTCCTCGAGCTGCACGACGCGGCCGCCGGGTGCGTCACCCGGGCGATCGTCCACGCTCTCGTCGCGGCGGAGTCGGTCGACCGCTCGGCCGAGGGCGGGGTGCTCGCCCCCTCGTGGCGCGACGCCCTCACCGCCGGCTGACCCGTCCGCGCGGGTCGCCTCTCCAGGTCTCGCGACATGCGGATGGACGGCCCCGACCATCGGCATGTCGCGCGACCTCGACCGGCCTGCCGACCCCCGGGCCCACCCGAGGCGGTCGTCCCGGTCAGCCGAGGCGGGTCGCGAGGAGCGCGGCGAGCCGGTTCATCTGCTGCACGTGGGCCGAGTCGCCGTCGGTCTGCACGACGGCCGGGCCCTCTCCCACGGTGATGATGGCGACCGCGTAGCCGCCGACGATCCCCATCTGCCGGGTCTCGGAGTCCGGTGTCAGCCAGCCGCCCTTGAACGAGCTCGCACCGATCGTCCCCAGCCCCCACCGGTGCTGCGGGATCGGGTGCATCTGCCCGAGCAGCCACGCGCTCGCGGCGGGGCTGACGACCTTCCCGGCGGCGAGCGCGGCCATGAACCGCACCTGCTCGCGCGGGCTCCAGGACATCGCGCCCTGCGACCGGTCCGGCGCTCTCGTCGTGGTGTCGCCGATCGAGCGGAGCACCGCGGTGATGGCCGCGCCCGGGCTCCCGGGGATCCGGTCCCGGATGGCGACGACCGCGTCACCGTCGCTGCGGGTGAGGGCGGCGGCGATCAGGCTGCGGTCGCCGCTCGCGATCCTCGCCGGGTCGCCGCCGACGACCGTGTCGAGGTAGGCGGCGACGACGAGCACCTTCGAGGTGGACCACGCCTTGAACCGGGACACCGACCCCTCCGAGCGCACCGCCGACGGGTTGGACAGCGGCGCCCAGACGATCTGGTTCCGTGTGCTGTCGGCGATGCTCGTCAGGCCGCCGGTGCCGGTCCCGGGCACCGGGGCGCCGCCCGCGGCGGGCGTCGGCTCGGCCACCGGGCTCACGAGGTCACCCGCCG
>JACXUW010000688.1 GCA_014763705.1 Micrococcales bacterium
CGCCTGGAGCGCGGTGAGGCCGGAGACGGGGAGGGCGGCCGCCTCGTCGTCGGCCAGCTGCCGCGGCGCCCGGGCCAGCCGACGCACCGGCACCACGGCCAGCTCGGCGCACGAGCCGTCCGCGGTGCCGACGACGCGGTCGCCGACGCTCCAGCCCTCGACCCCCGGGCCGAGGGCCTCGACCGTGCCGGCCAGGTCGCGGCCCGGCACGGGGTAACGCGGGCGGCGCAGGCCGAGGCCGAGCCGGGCGACGAGCGGCCGGCCGGTCATCACGTGGACCGTGCCCCGGTCGATGCCGGCCGCCGTGACCCTGACGAGCACCTCCTCCGGCCCCGGGGTGGGCACCGGCAGGTCGGTGAGGTGGAGGCGGTCGGTCCCGCCGTACTGCTGCTGGTGGACGGCCCGCACGGGCTTCTCCCTTACATCGTAAGAACAGGTCGGTGCCGCACACCGTAGCCTTACGTCGTAAGATCGGCAAGTCCCGACCCCGCGCGAAGGAGCCGCCGTGCCCGCCGCCCGCCCGTCCCGTGCCGCCCTGAGCCGCGAGCGCATCGTCGGCGAGGCCGTCGCGCTCGCCGATGCGGAGGGGCTCGGCGCCCTCTCGATGCGGGCGCTCGCCGGCCGCCTCGGCGTGGAGGCGATGTCGCTCTACCACCACGTGCCGAACAAGGACGCGCTGCTCGACGCCATGGTCGACGCGGTCTTCGACGAGTTCCACCTGCCGGCTCCGGGCGGCGACTGGCGGGCCGAGCTGCGCGAGCGGTCGGTGAGCGCCCGCCTCGCGCTGCTGCGCCACCGGTGGGCCGTCGGCCTCATGGACTCGCGACCGGCCCCGGGCGCCGCGTCGGTCCGCCACCACGACGCCGTGCTCGGGTGCCTCCGGGCCGCCGGCTTCTCGCTCGCCGCCACCGGGCACACCTTCGCCCTCGTCGACGCCCACCTCTACGGCTTCATGGTCCAGGAGCTCGCCCTGCCGTTCGCCGGCCAGGACGAGCTGGCCGAGATCGGGGCGGCGATCATCGACGAGGAGACGGCCGCCGCCTACCCGCACTTCACCGAGTTCGCCCGCGACCACGCGATGCGTCCCGGATGGTCGTTCGGGGCGGAGTTC
>JACXUW010000228.1 GCA_014763705.1 Micrococcales bacterium
ACCACCGTCCTCGCCGCCCTCTGACCCCGACTTATTGCGAATAGGCCACCCCTGAGCAGCCATTTCGGGGCTCCGCGAGTGGGTGATTCGCAATAAGTCGGGAACGAAGGGGGAGGAAGCGGGGTTACTTGACGGAGCCGGCGGTCAGACCGCCGACGAGGTGCTTCTCGATGAGCGCGAAGAGGATGACGACCGGCACGACGGCGATGACCGACGCCGCGAACAGCTGGTCCCAGTTCTGCTCGTAGCCGGTGACGTAGGACCGGAAGCCGACGGTCAGCGGCTTCTTGTCGTCGTCGATCATCAGGGTCAGCGCGACGACGTACTCGTTCCACGCCGCGATGAACGTGAAGATGACGGCGGTGACGAGCCCGGGCAGCGTCAGCGGCAGCATGATCCGGCGGAGCATCCCGACCCGGCCGACGCCGTCGAGCGCAGCGGCCTCCTCGACCTCGAGCGGGATCGAGGAGAAGAACCCGTGGAGGATCCAGATCGCGAAGGCGAGGTTGAACGCCGCGTTGGTGATGATCAGCGCCCCGTAGGTGTTGATCATGTTCAGCTCGAAGAACTGCCGGTACAGCCCGACGACGAGCGAGGTCGGCGCGAACATCTGCGTGATCAGCACGACGAGGAGGAACAGGCCGCGACCGGGGAAGCGGTGCCGAGCCGTCATGAACGCCGCCGGGATGGCGACGAGGATGACGACCGCCGTCGCGCCGAGCGAGACGATGAGCGAGGTGAGCAGCCAGTGCGGGAAGCGGCCGTCGGTGAGCACGGTCGCGTACGTGTCGAACTGCCACACCCGCGGCAGGAACGACGGCGGGGTGGTCTTGACGTCGGTGCTCGTCCGGAAGCTGTCGAGCACCATGACGAGGTAGGGCGCGAGGAAGACGAGTGCCACGGCGGCAGCGGTGAACGCGACGAGCCGGGGGCGTCGCACGCGGGTCATCGGGAGGTCTCCTCGCGCCAGTTGACGACCTTGAGGTAGACGAGGACGACGAGCAGGATGATGACGACGTTGATGATCCCCGTCGCTGCCGACATCCCGACGTCCTTCTCCTGGCTCTTGAACGCGAGCTTGTACATGAAGGTGATGAGGGTGTCGTGGGTGAAGCCGGGGTTGCGGTCGTTGAGCGTGTAGATGATCGGGAAGCTGTTGAACACGTAGATCGTGTTGAGCACCGTCGCGATGAGCATCGCCGGGCGCAGCAGCGGGAAGGTGATCTGCCGCCAGCGCTGCCACGGGGAGGCGCCGTCGACCTCGGCCGCCTCCATCACGTCGTCGGGGATCGCGTTGAGTCCCGCGATGAAGACGAAGATCGTGAACGGCAGGGACACGAAGACGCCGACGACGACCATCGAGGCCATCGTGAACCGGTCGTCGCCGAGGAAGCTGATCGGCTGGTCGATGAGGTGCAGGCCCTGGAGCACGTGGTTGACCAGGCCGTAGTTGCTGTCGTAGAGCAGCACGAACAGCTGGCTGGTGATGACGAGCGACGCGGCCCACGGCACGATGACGGCCCAGCGCACGAAGCGGCGCCCGGGGAAGTCCTTGACGAGCAGCTGGGCGAGGGCCAGCGAGAGCACGATGGTGATCGCGACGACGGCGACGACCCAGACGACGGTGTTCTTCAGGACGACCGGGAGGTCGGGGTAGCTGAGCACCTTCGCGTAGTTGTCCCAGCCGGCGCCGCCCTTGTAGAGCCCGGTGATCGAGTACTCCGAACGCGAGGCGCGGAAGAGCATGACCGCCGGGAAGAGGACCACCCCGATGATGAGCGCGATGGCCGGCGCGAGCCAGAGCAGCGCGACGGCGCCCCTGACCCGGCCGACCCCGGTGGACCGCCGCCGCGGGCGGGGTCCACCGGGGGTGCTGCGGGCCGACGGCGCCCGGACGTCGCCGGTCGTCGTCACGGGCGTCAGCCCTCCGACTCCGCGGTCTGCTGCAGCTTGTCGAGCACCGCCTTGGGGTCACCGGTGATGGCCGCGCCGAGGTTCTGCTGGACGGCCAGCTTGATCTTGTCCCACGTCGGGTCGTCGGTCGGCGTGAGGCGGGCGTTCGGGAGGGTGTCGAGGTAGACCTTGAGCTTGTCGTCCTTCTGGAAGTACTCCAGGCCCGAGGTCGTCACCGGGAGGAAGCCCTCCTTCTCGATGAACGTGTTGATCTGGTCCTTCGAGTAGTAGAGCTCGTAGAACGCCTTGACGGCGTCCTGGTTGCCCTTCTTCTTGAAGGCCATGAGGTAGTCGGTGACGCCGAAGGTCTTGCTCTCCGAGCCGTCGTTGCTCGGGAACGGCGCGACGGCGTACTTGACGGTGCCGTCCTTGTCGAGGTCACCGGCGAGCGGCGAGAACCCGACGACCATCCCGGCCTTGCCCGACTTGAACAGGTCGAAGGCGTCAGCGCGGTTGGTGCGTGCCGGGTTGCCCTGCGTCACACCCTCACTCGCCAGCTTCTTCATGAACGTGAGCGTCTCGACGTTCTTGTCCGAGTTGATGGCCCACGTGCCGTCGGTCTTCCAGTCGCCGCCGTTGTTGAACAGCCACATGGAGAACTCGCCCTGCGCCTCCTCGGGGCCGAGCGGCATGGCGTAGCCGACGTTGCCGGTGGCCTTGATCTTCTGGGCGTCCGCCTCGAGCTCGGCCCAGGTCTTCGGCGGGGCGCTGATGCCGGCCTTGCCGAAGAGGTCGGTGTTGTAGAACAGCGCGCGGGCGCTGCTGAGGTCGGGGAAGCCGTAGAACTTGCCGTCGTACGTGCCGTACTTGACGAACGTCGGCAGGATGTCGGACTTGGCCTCCGAGGGCAGGACGTCGTCGGCGCTGTAGAGCAGCCCGTCCTTGGCGTAGCTCGCGTACGCGTTGAGGTTGAGGATGTCCGGCGGCTGGTTGTTCTGGATCATCGTCGAGGACTGCTGGTCGATGTTGTCCCAGCTGACGACGTTGACGTTCAGCGTGTACCCGTACTTGCTCTTGTACTCCTTGGCGAAGGAGTCCCAGAACGCCTTGGTGTTGTCCTTGGAGTACTCGGCGGCCATGAGGGTGATGGTCGTCGCCTTGTCGCCCCCGCTGCTCCCCCCGTCGGCCTGGTTGGCGCCGGTCCCCCCACCGCAGGCGGAGAGCACGAGGGCCCCCGTCGCCGCGGTCGCGGCCAGCATCGTGTGTCGTCGCGTCGTGCTCATCGTTCTCCTCGTCGAGAAGCCGGAGGTCCGGCGTGCTGCACCTACCCCGGGCGGACGTCCTGGACGCCCGCCGGCCGGGCGCCAGCCACGCTACACCTACGCATGAATGTGAGCGATCCGAGAGTCAAGTGATCACGAACGCGCAGCCACAGCTCATCGGGAGCCGCCCCGGCGGGGTGGGCGGCGCCGCCGACGAGTGAACCCGACCCGCGTCCTCCCGGCCACCCGGGACGGGTCAGACGCAGACCACCTCGACGCCCCGCGCACGCAGCGCCTCGACCTCGGGGTCGTCCTCGGCGGCGGTCGTCACGAGGGTGCCGACCCGCTCCGCCGGGCAGATCGCGGCGAAGGTGCGCCGGCCGAGCTTCTCGGCGCCGGCGACGACGACGACCCGCTGCGACCGCTCGACCATCGCCCGGACGACCGCCGCCTCGTCGTCGTGCCGGCAGGTGGCCCCTTCGGCGGCGGAGAACGCGTTGACCCCGACGACCGCGACGTCGAACCACAGCCCGGCGATGACCTGGGCGGCGAGCGGTCCGGTCACCTCGTAGGACTCGGGCCGGGCCACCCCGCCGAGCGACACGCACTGGACGTGGGTGCGCAGGACCGCCTCGGCCGCGATGTTGAGGGCGTTGGTCACGAGGGTGAGCGGCGTGCCGTCATCACCGACGAGGTCCTCGCGGGCGGTGATGGCGCGCGCGGTCGCGGTCGTCGTCGTGCCGCCGTTGAGGGCGACGACGTCCCCGGGGGCGACGAGCGCGGCGGCGGCGGTGGCGATCCGCCCGAGCGCGCCGTCGGCCTGGCTGGAGCGGTACCGGTACGGCAGCTCGTAGGCCACCGAGGTCGCGACGACACCGCCGTGGTGCCGGGTGACCAGCTGGCGCCGCGCCAGCTCGGCGAAGTCGCGGCGGACCGTCGCCTCCGAGACCGCGAGCTCGCGGGCGGTCTCGGTGACCGAGAGCCGGCCGCGGGTGGCCAGGAGGTCGAGGACGGCGGCCCAGCGCGACGTCGGCGTCCGCGTGCCGTTGGCCTCCTCGCTCACGCTCGTCATGGTAGGCGGAGGGTCGCCGCCGGGTGCGACTATGCTCGATCGGCCGTCCATTCCATCGCATTCGCGCACGAGGAGCACCGGTGACCGAGCTCGACGTCGACCCCTCCGGGGCGTCCCCCCCGAGCGGCGACGAGCACCGTGGCGTCGTCGCGGCCGGGATCGACGTCGGCGGCACCCGCATCAAGGCCGTTCTGCGGCACGGCTCCTCGATCGTCAACCGGTACGTCGAACCGACCCCGCCGGACCTCGCCCACCGGTTCGGCGAGGTGGTGACCGCCGTCCTCGACCGGGTGGTGTCCGCGGGTCCCGGGCGACCGGCCCCGAGGAGCGTGGGCATCGTGGTCCCCGGCCTCGTCGACGAACGGGGCGGGGTCGCCGAGTGGTCCGCGAACCTCGGCTGGCGGGACCTGGACATCCGCGCCGCCCTCGCGGGACCGGTCGACGCCGACGTCGTCGTCGGTCACGACGTGCGGGCGGGACTGCTCGGCGAGCACCTCCTCGGAGCCGCCCGTGGGGTCGACGACGTCCTCTTCGTCCCCCTCGGCACCGGCGTGGCCGTCGCGCTGATGACCGGGGGCCGGGTGGCGCGGGGCACGACCTGGTCCGGCGAGCTCGGGCACGTGCAGGTCGCCGCCGACGGGCCGGTGTGCGGGTGCGGCCGCCGGGGGTGCCTCGAGACCGTGGCCGGCGCCGGTGCGGTGGGTCGGCGGTGGCGGGAGAGCGGCCGGGACGGGGACGCCCGGTCGGTCGCCGAGGCCGTCGCTGCGGGTGACCCTGTGGCGCAACGGATCTGGCAGGACGCGGTCGAGGCGCTGGCCGGCGCCCTCGCGCCGGTCGTCACGGCCGCGGGCAGCCGTCGGGTCGTCGTCGGTGGTGGGATGGCCGAGGCGGGCGCCGTCCTGTTCGACCCCCTGACCGCCGCCCTGCTCGCGCGCGTCCCCGACCCCGGGCTCGAGGTCGTGCCGGCCGAGCTCGGCGAGTGGGCCGGGGCCATCGGCGCCGCGCACCTCGTGCCGGCCACCACCTGACCGCATCCCTCTGGGGACGAACCGAGGCGTACGGGCATCGCGGCCCCATCCGGGAAGCCCCGGGGTCGTCCGGAAACGGTGTGGGTGAGACCCCGGGGTTCCCGGCACCCGGCGGGAAGGCCGTGGTCACGAGCACCGGTCCCGGGCCCGTAGACTGGTCGCTGCGGGCCCGCCCAGTTCTGCCTCGGGCCCCTGCTCCTCCCTCCGATGTCGATGCCGGTGACCGACCCCTGGTCACCCGAGCCGCGGCCCAGAGCCCGACCCGGCAGAACATCCAGCCTCGTCGCTGCTGCCGCCCAGCCGGTCGGTCGCGCGACGACCCCACCACGGGAGCCCTCACGTGTCCACCACCCCCACCTTCCGCGACCTCGCCCTGCCGGGGTCGCTCGTCGACGTCCTCGCCGCCGGCGGGAT
>JACXUW010000689.1 GCA_014763705.1 Micrococcales bacterium
CCTTCTACCGGATCGACACCGCCCTCGTCGTGCCCCGGGTCAGCACGACCGGGTGGGAGCTGACCGTCGACGGGATGGTCGACTCACCCTTCTCGCTGACCTTCGACGAGCTCCTGAAGATGCCGATGATCGAGAAGGACGTCACGCTCACGTGCGTCTCGAACGAGGTCGGCGGCCCGTACATCAGCAGCGCCCGCTGGCTCGGGGTGCGGGTCCGCGACCTCCTCGAGCGCGCCGGCGTGCAGCAGGGGGCCGACCAGATCTTCAGCACCTCGACCGACGGGATGACCATCTCCACGCCCGTCCAGGCGCTCATGGACGACCGGGACGCGCTCGTCGCGGTCGGGATGAACGGCGAGCCCCTGCCCCCGGTCCACGGCTTCCCTGCCCGGCTCGTCACCCCCGGCCTCTACGGCTTCGTCGGGGCCACCAAGTGGCTGACCAAGCTGACCGCCTCGACCTACGCGAAGGACACCGCGTACTGGACCGAGCGCGAATGGGCGACGGACGCACCGATCTACACCGAGAGCCGGATCGACACCCCGCGGCCCCTCTCGACGCAGAAGACCGGCCGGGTGGTCATCGGCGGTGTCGCGTGGGCGCAGCAGCGCGGTATCGCGAAGGTCGAGGTGCGGGTCGACGGCGGGCGGTGGATGGAGGCCCGCCTCGGCCCCGACGCCGGCATCGACTACTGGCGCCAGTGGTTCCTCCCCTGGGACGCCCTGCCCGGCCGGCACACCCTCGAGGTGCGGGCCACGGACGAGACCGGCCAGGTGCAGACCGAGAAGCGACAGACGCCGTTCCCGATGGGCGCGACGGGCTGGCACTCCGTCATCGTCACCGTGGAGTGACGCCCCTCCCCCACCGCGCCTGACGAACGGCCGGCACCTCCGGGTGCCGGCCGTTCCCGCACGTGATGGCCCAGTGCGCGTACCGACGAAAAAAGTTGCCCGGCAACCCATCCGCTGATGGCAGAGCACCGAACCACCGGTGCACGCAGGACAACACCACCGCAAGGAGACATCCCCATGCGCACCACCCGTCTGACGGTCGCCGCCCTGGCGCTCGCCCTCCCCCTCTCCCTCGCCGCCTGCGGCTCCGACGACAGCG
>JACXUW010000690.1 GCA_014763705.1 Micrococcales bacterium
GTGGCGGCGGCAGAGGCAGGCGAGGTTGGCGGCGGTGGTGGGGCCGCTCGGCCAGGGGGTGACGTGGTCGAGGTCGCAGAACCTTGCGGCGACGTGGCAGCCGGGGAATCGGCAGTGCCCGTCGCGGGCCCGCACGAGGCGGGCGAGGGCGGCGCCGGGGCGGTAGGCGTCGGTGGCCAGGTCCTCGTCGGGGTCGGTGAGGGCGCCGGAGTCCGGGTGGAGGGCGACGCGGCCGTACCGGTCGGTGCGGGCGCCGCTGCCGGCGATGGCCTGCTCGAGCCAGTCGCGCGGGACGAGCGCGGGCTCTCCCGGCGCCAGCCCGTGCACGGCCACGAGGTCTCCCGGTGCGCGCGCCCGGTCCACGGCGTGCGTGCTGATCTCATCGTCCGTTGGCGAGCCGTCGCCGGCCACGACCTCACCGAAAGCGGTTGTCATCGCGGGCACAGGGTCGGTGGTGGCGGTGTTCCCGGACGCGGTTCTTCCCGCGGGCTGGCTCTCGGTCGGCCTGTCGATCGGCAGGACGGGGGTGGTGAGGAGCTGGACCTGCAGGTCGATGGTGGCGTTGCTCGTGACCAGGTCGATCAGGGCCTTGGCCCGGGCGCGGTCGATCCGCTCGCAGGTGCCGTCGGTGACGTACCGCTGGGCGAGGGCGTCGATGGCGGCCCACGCGGCGCAGGCCTCTTCGGAGGGGAAGGTGCCCAGCCACGTGTCGACGCCCGGTTCGTCGACCCAGCGCCGCAGCGAGGAGGCCGAGCGTGCCCGCACCGACTTCTCCCGCAGCAGGTCGGGGCAGATGCGCGCCAGCACCCGCCGGACCCGACGCCGGAGCCGGGTCGCGTCCTCCCGCTCGAACGACTCCTCGAGAGCGGAGATGACGGCGCGGGCGACCTCGGACGGGCACTCCTCCAGCTCGTACGCGACCACGCCGGCCCGGTACCCGTCGAGCCGGCCCGCGGCCATCGCCGCGTGCAGCCCACCCAGGCCGGTGCAGGTGACGGTGCCCTCCGGACCGTCCGCGGCGCGACGCACCGCCTCGCGGACCCGCCGCTCGGCCTGGACCGCCGACACGTGGAGCACCCCGGAGACGATCGGGGCCGCGTCGAGCGAG
>JACXUW010000229.1 GCA_014763705.1 Micrococcales bacterium
CCTCGGCCGGCTCGTGCCCGGGCTCGGCGCCGCGCTCTCCGCGGTCGAGGTCGACGGCGTCTCGCTGCCCATCGCGCTCGGGCTGCTGGTGATGATGTACCCGGTGCTGGCCAAGGTCCGCTACGACCGGCTCGACACCGTCACCGGGGACCGCCGGATGCTCGTCGCGAGCCTCGTCCTCAACTGGCTCGTCGGCCCCGCCGTGATGTTCGCCCTGGCCTGGCTCCTCCTGCCCGACCTGCCCGCGTACCGCACCGGGCTCGTCGTCGTCGGGCTCGCCCGCTGCATCGCGATGGTCATCATCTGGAACGACCTCGCGTGCGGCGACCGGGAGGCGGCGGCGGTCCTCGTCGCCCTCAACTCGGTGTTCCAGGTCGTCGCCTTCGCCGCCCTCGGCTGGTTCTACCTGTCGGTGCTGCCCGGGTGGCTCGGGCTCGAGCAGGCGGGCCTCGACGTCTCGCCGTGGGACATCGCCCGCTCGGTCCTCGTCTTCCTCGGCGTCCCGCTCGTCGCGGGCTACCTCTCGCGGCGGGTCGGCGAGAAGCGCTGGGGGAGAGACCGGTACGAGGGGTCGTTCCTGCCCAAGGTCGGCCCGTGGGCGCTCTACGGCCTGCTCTTCACCATCGTCGTGCTCTTCGCGCTGCAGGGCGAGCAGGTGACGAGCCGCCCGCTCGACGTCGCCCGCATCGCCCTGCCGCTGCTCGCGTACTTCGCCCTCATGTGGGGCGGCGGGTTCCTCCTCGGCCGCATCCTCGGCCTCGGCTACGCCCGGACGACCACGCTCGCCTTCACCGCCGCCGGCAACAACTTCGAGCTGGCCATCGCGGTCGCCATCGCCACCTTCGGCGCCGCCTCGGGCCAGGCCCTCGCCGGGGTCGTCGGCCCCCTCATCGAGGTGCCGGTGCTCGTCGCCCTCGTCTACGTCTCGCTCGCCCTCCGGAAGGGGTTCTCCCGTGCCTGACCGTCCCTCGGTCCTCTTCGTCTGCGTCCACAACGCCGGCCGCTCGCAGATGGCGGCCGCCTACCTCACCGCACTCTCCGGCGGCGCCGTCGAGGTGCGCTCCGCCGGCAGCGCGCCCGGCGACGCGGTCAACCCGGTCGCCGTCGAGGCGATGCGCGAGGAGGGCATCGACATCGCCGCCGAGCGCCCGAAGGTGCTGACCGCCGACGCGGTCCGGGCCTCCGACGTCGTCGTGACGATGGGCTGCGGCGACACCTGCCCGTACTTCCCCGGCGTCCGCTACGAGGACTGGGTCCTCGACGACCCCGCCGGGCAGGACCTCGCGATGGTCCGGGGGGTGCGCGACGCGATCCGCGCTCGCGTCCTCGCGCTCCTCGAGGAGCTCGGGGTCGAGCCGGTCACCCGCTGAGGGTTCGGCGCCCGGGCCGGGGTGTGGCCTCTTGTGCTCGCGACATATCGCGATATATCGTGAACTCGTCACACGACATATCGCGAAAGGGGTCTCCGATGTCCGAGGAGTCCTGGGTCGTCAGCGGCCCGCAGGTCATCGAGGTGGAGGACGTGCGCGCCCTCCGGGTGCAGCTGGTCGGGGGCCGGGTCGACGTCGTCGTCCACGACGCCCCGGGCGTCCGCCTCGAGGTGCACGAGGTGGTCGGCCGCCCGCTCGAGGTCGACCTCGACGGCGGCGAGCTGCGGGTGGGCTACGCCTTCACCCTCGGTGGCTGGGAGGGGTGGCTCGAGAAGTTCCGCAACTTCCGGGACCGCGACCGCGCCGACGTCAGCCTCGCGGTGCCGCGCAGCATCGCGGCCAAGGTCGGCACCGTCAGCGCCGAGGGGCTCGTCGCAGGCCTCGAGGGGCAGGTGTCGGTCTCGACGGTCTCCGGCGCCCTCGTCGTCGACGGAACGCAGGGACGGCTCACCGCGAGCACGGTCTCCGGTGAGATCGTCGCCCGGGAGCACGACGGCGACCTCACCCTCAACTCGGTCTCCGGCGAGCTCGCGGCCTCCGGCGCGCTGGCCGAGGTCCACGCCAACTCGGTCTCCGGCGCGGTCGCCCTCGACGTCACCGCCGGGTCGACCCGCACGTCGGTGACGACGGTCTCGGGCGCCGTCACCGTGCGGCTGCCGGCCGACGAGGGGGTGCACGTGACGGCCAAGGCGGTGAGCGGCCGGCTCGTCGTCGACGGCGAGGAGCACTCGGTGCCGACGCCGGGGACCCGGGTCGTCGACCTGCGCTCCGGCGCCGGCGGCAGCACGGTGAGCACGAGCACGGTGACCGGCGACGTCACGCTGCTGCGCGGGAGCGGCCGCCCGGCCCGCACCGCGAGCACGGGCGAGGACGCCTGAGATGCCGCCGGTCTTCCAGCACGGGCAGCTGCGGCTCTACCTGCTCGCCCTCCTCGAGCAGCGGCCGATGCACGGCTACGAGGTGATCACCGCGCTCTCGGACCGCTTCGGCGGCACCTACCGGCCGAGCGCCGGCACCGTGTACCCGCGGCTGGCCCGACTCGAGGAGGAGGGGCTCGTGGCGCGCAGCGACGGCGGGCGGCGCAGCACCTACGAGCTGACCGCCGAGGGCCGCGGTGAGCTCGCCGAGCGCCGGGGCGAGCTCGCCGCCCTCGAGGAGGACATCGCCGGCACCGTGCGCGACCGCGCCGCCCGCGTCCGCGACGACGTGCGGGGGACGATGGACGGCCTGCGGGCCGAGCTCGCGGCGGCCGCCCAGGAGGCCCGGGCCGGCGCGGTCCGGCACACCGGGCCCGTCCAGGCCGCGCGGTCGGCCTCGCACGCCCGGTACGCGGAGGCCGACGCCCTCGTGCGGCGGTTCCGCGACGAGGTGCGGGCCGAGCTGCGCCGGGCCGACGCGGCGGCCGGCGTCGAGGCGCTGACCGTCGAGACCCTGCGGACCGTCCTCGACTCGGCGCTCGGTGCGGTGCGCCAGACCCTGCGCTGACCTCGGCGGACCCCGGCGGGCCCCCGGTCCGGCGTCCCGACGGCCGGGCCGGCCACCGCGGCCGCGGCGGCGCCGGGGAGGATGGACGGGTGACCACCCAGCCCTCCGCCGCGCCGCCGTGGCCCACCGTGCTCTTCGACCTCGACGGCACGTTGGCCGACACCATCCCGCTCATCGTCGCGTCGTACCAGCACGCGTTCCGGACCGTGCTCGGCGAGGAGGTCGAGGAGGCCCGGGCCCGGGCCTGGATCGGCCGGCCGCTGCTGCCGGCCCTCCTCGAGGAGGAACCCGACCACGGGCACGCCCTGGACGCCGCCTACCGCGAGTGGAACCTCGCGAACACGGCGCGGCTCATCCGGCGCTACGACGGGGTCCCGCAGCTGCTCGAGTCCCTGGCCGCGGCCGGTGTCGCGACGGCGGTCGTCACCTCCAAGCGCCGGGAGACCGCGCGCCTCGCCCTCGAGGGGGTCGGCATCGACCACCTCGTCGACGTCGTCGTGGGGCTCGAGGACACCGACCGCCACAAGCCGGCCCCGGACCCGCTGCTGCACGGGGCCTCGGTCCTCGGCGTCGACCCCCTGACCTGCGTGTACGTCGGGGACGCGACGGTCGACGTGCGAGCGGCCCGGGCCGCCGGGATGGCCGCGGTCGCCGTGGCCTGGGGCGCCGGGGAGGCGGACGCGCTGGCCGCCGAGGCTCCCGACGCGCTGGTCGGCGAGGTGGCGGCCCTGGCCACGCTCCTGCTGGGGGCCCCGGCCTCCTAGACTCCGGCCGTGCACCCCACCTCGCCGTACTCTCCGAACGCCCACGAGGAGCTCTCGGCCCTCCTCGACGCCGTCACCGCGTACGCCGAGGAACGCATCCGGATGGAGCCCCCGCTCGACCGGGTGCGCACCCAGGAGGACCTCGACGCCGCGCTCGGGCGCACCGTGACGGCGGCCGGGCTCGGCGGTCGCGAGGCGATGCGGCTCTTCGCCGACGAGCTGGCCCCGGCCTGCCTCTCGGTCGACCACCCGCGCTACCTCTCCTTCATCCCGTGCGCCCCGAGCGACGCGTCAGTCGTCTTCGACCTGGTCGTCGGCGCGTCCTCGATCTACGCGGGCTCGTGGCTCGAGGGGTCCGGGGCGGTGTGGGCCGAGAACCAGGCGCTGCGCTGGATCGCCGACCTGGTCGGGATGCCGGACTCCGCGGGTGGGGTGTTCGTGCCCGGCGGGACCATCGGCAACCTCTCCGCGCTCGTCGCGGCCCGCGCGACCGCGCGGCACCGGGCCGAGCCGGGCGTGCGGCCCTGGCGGGTGGCGGCGACCACCGGCGCGCACAGCTCGATCGCGTCGGCGTGCGAGGTGATGGACGCCGAGCTCGTCGGGGTCCCCGGCGACGACGGCTGGCGGCTCACCGGACCGGCGCTGCGTCGCGTCCTCGAGGAGCACGGCCCGGAGACCTTCTTCGCGGTCGTCGCGACGGCGGGGACGACGAACTTCGGCATCGTCGACGACCTCGCCTCGGTCGCGGAGGTCTGCCGCGAGTACGGGGTCTGGTTGCACGTCGACGGGGCCTACGGCGGTGCGGGGCTCGCCGCGCCGTCGGTCCGCCACCTGTACACGGGGATCGAGCACTGCGACTCGTTCATCGTCGACCCCCACAAGTGGCTCTTCGCGCCCTTCGACTGCTGCGCGCTGCTCTACCGCGAGCCCGCCCTGGCCCGGGCGGCGCACACGCAGAAGGCCGGCTACCTCGACGTCCTCACCGAGGCCCCCGAGTGGAACCCGACCGACTACTCCGTCGGGCTGACCCGCCGCGCCCGCGGGCTGCCGTTCTGGTTCTCGCTGGTCGTCAACGGCACGGACGCGTACACGGGCGCGATCGAGCGCACCCTCGAGGTGGCCCGCTTCGCCGAGGTCGAGGTGCTGCGGCGTCCCGAGCTCGAGCTGGTCCGCGAGCGGGACCTGTCGGTCGTCGTCTTCCGTCGGCTCAGGTGGTCGCCGGCCGACTACCAGGAGTGGTCGGACCGGATGCTCGCCGACGAGTTCGCCTTCGTCGTGCCGACCTCGCACGACGGCGAGACGCTGGCCCGCTTCGCCATCGTCAACCCGGCGACGACCGAGGCCGACATCAGCGCCATCCTCGACACGATGGCCTGAGCGCGTGGCCGGCGGCCGTGGGTCGGATGGTGCGGGTGTGACTCGTGAGTCGGCCGTTCGGCTCGTTGTCCAGCCGACACGCGGTCGATGTCGGCACCCGAATGACACGGGTGCAATTCGGCGGCTACAGTGAGGGTCGCAGCCACCACGCAGGGAAGGGTCGAACAATCACCGTGAGCGCCGCGTCCGAACAGGTCACGACTGCCGTCAGTGCACCCGAGCTGTCCGAGCGCGACCGCGAGGTGCTCGCCTTCGAGCGGCAGTGGTGGAAGTACGCAGGCTCGAAGGAGACCGCGATCAAGGAGCTCTTCGACATGAGCTCGACGCGGTACTACCAGGTGCTCAACGCCCTCATCGACAACCCCGTGGCGCTCGCCCACGACCCGATGCTCGTCAAGCGGCTGCGCCGGCTGCGGGCCAGCCGCCAGCGCGCCCGCTCGGCCCGCCGGCTCGGCATGGAGCCCTGAGCCGGCAGCCCCCAGTACCAGCGACGCCCGTCCGTGAGGGAAGCCGGACGGGCGTCACTGCGTCCGGCCCCCGACCCACCCGTCGAGTGAACAGAACACGCCGCATGCGCAGCAG
>JACXUW010000691.1 GCA_014763705.1 Micrococcales bacterium
GCCTCTCGCTCTACACCCAGCCCGTCGAGGAGGTCGGGCTGGGTGTAGAGCGAGAGGCCGGACACCCCGACGCCGAGCAGCCGCAGCCCGTCGGCGACGTCGAGCCCGGCGAGCAGCCGCTCGGCCTGCCGGACGACCACCGCGTCGTCGTCGGTCGGCTGGTCGAGGGTGACCGAGCGGGTCAGGGTGCTGAAGTCGTGCCGGCGCGCCTTGAGGACCACCGTGCGCCCGGAGAGCCCGTCGGCCCGCAGTCGCTCGCCGACCCGCTCGGTGAGCCGCCGGACGTGCTCCCCGAGGCGCACCCGGTCGGTGACGTCGGTGTCGAAGGTGGTCTCCGCGGAGACCGACTTCGCGGCCCGCTCGGTGACCACCTCGCGGTCGTCGACGCCGTGGGCGAACGCGTGCAGCTGCGTGCCGTGCGCCTTGCCGAGCAGCGCGACGACGTCGTCGAGCCCGAGGTCGGCGAGCCGCCCGACGGTGCCCACGCCGTGTGCCGCGAGCCGCGCCGCGGTGGCCGGGCCGACCCCGGGGATGGCGCGCACCGACAGCGACGCGAGCCGCTCGGCCTCGGTGCCCGGCGGCACGACGACCAGCCCGTCCGGCTTGGCCAGGTCGGAGTGGATCTTCGCGACGAGCTTGCTCGTGCCGGCACCCACGGACGCGGTGAGCCCGGTGGTGGACCGGATGCGCGCTCGCAGGCCCTCGGCGAGCGCGGTGACCGCCTCGACGTCGGCCTGCGGGTGCTCGGGGGTGAGATCCAGGTACGCCTCGTCGATGGACACCTGCTCGACGAGCGGGGTCAGCTCGCGGACGAGCTCCATCACGGCGTGGGACGCGTCGCGGTAGGCCTCGAAGCGCGGGCTGAGGAACGCCGCGTTCGGGCAGCGCCGCCGGGCCTCGGCGGTCGGCATCGCCGACCGGATGCCGAACACGCGGGCCTCGTACGACGCGGTCGAGACGACGCCCCGGCCGCGGACGCCACCGACGACGACCGGCTTCCCGCGCAGCGACGGCTTGTGCAGCTGCTCGACGGCGGTGAAGAACGCGTCGAGGTCGAGGTGGAGGATCACCGGCCGCGAGCGCACGCCCCCAGTCTCCCC